>NZ_JALKVM010000423.1:0-39724 GCF_057440575.1 Johannesbaptistia floridana | reverse complement strand
TTGTGATTGACCAAGAGAAATCTTCGGCCTAACGCACCCTACTACAAGTACTACTCATTACTCATTACTCGTTACTTCAAAACTCATCATGTTGGGTTATCTCCCGGCCCAACCTACAGGCTACTACATGCTACCTTCTTACTCATTACTTCAAAACTCCTTACTTCAAAACTCATCATGTTGGGTTATCTCCCGGCCCAACCTACTACCGTTATAATGTATTGATTTCTTCCTTGACAATTATCTAGTCATTGAGTTATACTAACCTTATGGGGGAGTTCGCCCCTTGTGTAGTATAAAATAATAAATAAATATTATGGAGGCTATACCTACACCACCAAAACTTCCCACAGCCGAAAAAGCTGAAAATCGAGAAAATGATCGCGAGTTGTGCCTGATAAATATAGAATAGAAATATAGTAGTCAAAGTTACACTAATTTTATGTCTAAAGAACAAGTTTTCAAGTTTTTTAACGAAGCAGCTAAAAACGAAGCCATCAAAAACAAGCTAGAAAATATTAGCAATGAAGATGATTTGGCTAAATTAGCTAAAGACCAAGGTTTTGATTTTCAAGCTACGGATGTGGATGCAGCTTTGTCTGAGTTGAAGCAACAACCCAATTTGTTTGGTAAATTCATAGAAGCAGTATTAGAAATTTTTAGCCCCAGTTCTGATGATTATCCTAATATAGGAGTACAACCTTACACTGGGGATACTAAGAACAAAAGCTAATTTTTCTTCTATTGACTAACGAAGCCAGAGTTGATAGGATTTTATCAAGGATATTCTGGCTTTCTTGACATTTGGAGGTCAATTGTATTTATCCTTGACAATTTCTCCCCTATTGCCTATTCCCTATTAGTGAATGTTTATCACTACAAGTGTACCGAGAGCCAAGTTCTGCTTCTTGTTGGTTAAACTTAATAAAAATCTACTCCTATATGGAAAATCAGCCGAAAAACTCGACATCAGGCGATCGCCCAGATTCTCTCGTAGATCAGGAAACTCTTGATTACCTATTTGAGAGTTTGTGTAATGCTGATCAAGCAACAATGGAGGAAATGGTTGAGTTTTTCCTTCAAGAGAGTGAATACCTGCTTAGCCAGGTTGAAACTGCCGTAAAAGAAGCAAATTGTTCATTATTACACCATAATGCTCATTCTCTTAAATCTAGCAGTGCTTCTTTCGGCGCGATTCAAGTGAGTCGCATTTGTCAAGAACTAGAAAAAATGGGGCGGGATCAAGATTTAACTGAGGCTGACGACAAGGCGATCGCTTTAAATCAAGCTTTTACTAGTTTTCGAGATTTTTTAACTAGGAAATACATAGCTTAATGATCCCCTTAGATCCTGTAGGTTGGGCCCAAGGTAACGAAACCCAACCATCTACCTTTCCAGTCTCCAACTCTTATGTGTTGGGTTGCGCGACATTTTCAAGTTAACTCAGATTTACCACCCCGTAATTGAGTGTAACTCAGCAGCATCAATTGGTTCCTCTTTTGCTTGCTCTTTTTCCTCTGGAAGAATACGGCTTTCTACGGAAAAAGTAGCCGTATTAAAACCTCCAAAGCGTTTAACTGTGCTGCTTCTAACTCTTATATTAGGATTGACAAACCAAAAGCGCTCAAATATGCTCATAGTTTCATATTCTGTCAGCAATACTAAGGCATCTTCTGAATCTATTTCATATTTTCCCACCACAGGAACTATTTCTGCATAACCTCTTTCTCGCAACATTTGACCCTGTTGAGAGTTATTCTCGTCAGGTACTAGGGCAAATACTGTAGTACCTTCGTGATTATCATCTCCTTGGTCCCAAGCCATGGAAGCTTTCCATTCTACAAAAGCTCCCCCCGCAGTTGTTTGGGGTGAAACCTGATGGATTTCACAAATTTCTTTGATTTTAGGACTATCTGAAGTTAAAGCTTCTACAAAAATTTGAGAATTTCCTGTTTCTGCCCTTCTAAAGGGTAAATGATGAGTAGTTCTCAGGGAGCGCCATTTCCCTGCACTTTTTTGGAAAAATTCCATTCCGTCCACTCTTACTTCTCCTTGTTTCTTTTGATACTGTTTATTTTTTTAGTTTAACGATAATTTTAGTATACAGTTAGGCTGGTTATTAGTTCAGTAGTAACTAACTTTACCAAAAATGTAAAGTTTTGTTACTTTAATTACTCATAACTTGACAATATTGACAAGTTAGTAAATTTTTGTTAGCTTATTGAACAAAGTATGTAAACCTAAATAAAGTAAGAAGGAATAAATATATGGAAGCTAATTTAAGTGTGGAACAACAATTTAAGTTAGAAGTATTACGTCAGCAAGTAAAAACATTAAGCAAAGAAGAAGCCCAAGACTATTTAATGGAAATACTGAGGCAAATGATGCTAAAAGATAATTTAGTCAAACAATTATTGAAAAACGCCTAAAATCAGTTAGATTTTGTGATTTGAAGCGTGAATATTCACAAGGCGATTCGCACAACCTCTAGAAAAAAATAAAAAATTCTTCTCTCACTTAGCCTTAAAAGTGTATCCCACCTATGGGGATTGACAGGGCAAAAAAAATAATATTGAATCAAATTATCAATTACTAAGTAGTGTGGGGAATGAAAATAAAAAATAAATATTGGCTATACTTAACTATATTGCCAATGATGTGTTTCAGTACAGAAAAGGTTTTAGGCGAAAATCAAGAGGAAATACTGAAACAAGTAAATGAATACAATAGTCTAGAACAAATAGTAAATATTTCTCAATTAAGAGATGTAGAGCCTACAGATTGGGCTTATGAAGCCTTGAGAAATTTAGTAGAGCGATACGGTTGTATAGTAGGATATCCGAATCAAACATATTTAGGCGATCGCCCTTTATCACGCTACGAGTTTGCCGCGGGTTTAAGTGCTTGTTTACAACAAATAGAACGTTTAGTCGCCGCGAGTGAAAGTCTTAGTCAGGAGGATATCCAAAGAATACAGTTACTAAACCAAGAATTTGAAGCAGAATTAGCGGCAATAGGTGCTAGAGTAGACAATCTAGATAGTCGTGTAGCTTTTTTAGAAGATAATCAATTTTCCACCACCACCAAACTAGAAGGAGAGGTGGTCTTTGGTTTAGCAGGTGTTGCCGCAGGAGAAGGTGCAGAGGGCGAGAAAATAGATCAAGTCACAGTATTTGGATACCGAACTCGCTTAGAATTAAATACCACCTTTTCTGGTAGAGATAAACTAGCCATGCGCCTTGCTAGTGGAAACTTCCCTGAATTTTCAGGAGAAGGAAGTAACACAATTTTGGAAGGTAATTTCGCCTTTGCTCAACCAGAAGATAATAATGTAATTCTAGAGGTGTTATTTTACCGCTTCCCTGTGAGCGATAGCACATTAATCTATGTAGCAGCAACAGGAGGCGCCGCTGATGACTTTACGCCTACGGTTAATTTCCTAGATGGTGATGGAGGATCTGGGTCTCTATCTGCTTTTGGCACAAGAAACCCTATTTATTTATCTCCAGGAGATGCAGGGGTAGCAATTATGCAAGAATTTGGTGATTTTTTAGAATTCACTGCTGGTTATCTTGCCAATCCAGCTAATGAACCAGTCTCAGGGAGTGGTTTATTTAATGGTCCCTATAGCGTTATTAGTCAGCTTACCTATACGCCTACAGAACGTTTGACTTTAGCTTTTACCTATGCTCATAATTATAATCAAAGTGACACTGGTACAGGAACACAACTATCTAATTTGGCCTTTTATACCGATGAAGTTCTCGGATTAGGAGAAGTTCCCACTTCTAGTAATTCTTATGCCTTAAACTTTTCTTGGCAAATTGCTCAAAATTTTATCCTAGGAGGATGGGGAACCTATAGTAATGTTACTACCCTTTCTACTTTAGATGGAGAAATAGATAGAGGACGTCAAAACATTTGGAATTGGGCAGTAACTTTAGCATTTCCTGACCTTGTTAAAGAAGGAAGTGTAGCAGGGATTGTGGTTGGGATGGAACCTTGGGTGACAAGTTCTACCATTGATATTCCCGGCAGAAACAATACAGATAGAGATACTTCTTTGCATATTGAAGGATTTTATCAGTATCAGTTGACTGACAATATTAGTATTACTCCGGGTGTTATCTGGATAACTTCACCTAATGGCGATAGTAGTAACCAAAATTTGGTGATTGGAGCGATTCGGACTACCTTTAGTTTCTAGAAGATTGATTTTCTCTAATCTTATTTCTGTAACTCTTTCCTCGGATTGAAAATCTGGGGAAGGAGTTGTACTGCTATAATTTATAATTGCAATCATCAGGTAGATGTGAGGAAGTTATGGGAAAAAAATCGATTTTAATTGGTATTTTCAGCACTATTTTAGCAGTAGCAACAGGAAGCCAAAGTACAGCTCAAGAATTTTACACGATTGGCACCGGAGGAGTAACGGGAGTTTACTACCCGGTAGGGGGTGCCACTTCTAAAATTGTTAATGAAGCTGATGTGGGATTGCGCCTTACTGTAGAATCTACAGGAGGATCCGTATTTAATGTGGCAGCAATTAACGCCCAACAGTTAGATTTAGCAGTAGCTCAGTCAGACGTGGTTTATCAAGCTTATAATGGTCAACAGGAATTTAGCGACAAACCTGTACAGAAACTACGTACTGTTATGGGACTTCATCCCGAACCCATGCACCTAGTCTGTAACTCTAGTGCAGGGGTAGATAGTTTTCGAGATATTGCGGGGAAAAAAGTTAATATTGGCAATCCCGGTTCTGGACAATTAAACACAGTTCAGGGGATGCTAGAAGTATATGGTATGAGTGAAAATGATTTTCAGCCAGAATATCTCAAAGCAGCAGAAGCGCCTGATGCTCTCCGAGATGGTCGTATTGATTGCTTTTTTTACGTAGTAGGAATTGGTTCAGCAGCTATTCAAGATATTACCACCACCGCTGATGTGGAGTTAGTATCTTTAGACGATCCCGAATTAGATACCTTGATTGAACAGTTTCCTTACTATGCCTACGCTACAGTGCCTGCCGGGACTTACCAAGGTCAAGATGAAGAGATAACTCTATTTGGGGTAAAAGCTCTATTTGTAAGTAGTACTGATGTTCCCGAAGAAGATGTATATAAGATAGTTAAAGCCGTCTTAGATAATTTTGATAGCTTTAAAGCCACTCATTCGGCTTTAGGTAATTTAACTCCAGAAAGCTTGATAGAAGGAATAGGTGCCCCTCTCCACCCAGGGGCAGAACGTGCCTACCAAGAAGCAGGATTACTATAATAAGTGAGTAACTATGGCAGAAGAATGGCAAGAAGATAGCGGCGTAAGTGAAGCTCAACGCCTTGTAGAAGCTAATGAAACCGGAGGACGCAATCCCACCGGAGTGATGAAATGGGTAATTTTTATCCTGGCCATCTCCTGGTCTTTGTTTCAGTTGTCAATTGCTAGTTTTTGGCTACTTGATTCTACACGCGCCCGTGCTATTCACCTGACTTTTGCTGTAGTTCTCACTTTTTTAGTCTTTCCTTGGCGTCAAAAAAGTGATTCTCAGCGGATACCTTGGTATGATTACTTAGCAGCTTTTATAGCAGGTGGAACTACTCTTTATATAATCTTTGACTATATAGGAATACAAGAACGTTTTGGGATTCCCCTAGAAAGGGAAGTGATTATAGGCACAATATTTATAGTTTTACTCCTAGAAGCAACCAGACGCAGTTTAGGTCCAGCTTTAACAGTAATAGCCTTAGTATTTCTAGTTTACGGCTTAACTGGGCCTCGGGGTTTAATTCCCTTCACCCTACCAGAAGGAATTGCCCATCGTGGCTATACCCTAGATAGAATCGTCAGTCAAATGTATCTCACCTCCGAAGGGGTGTTTGGGGTAGCCTTAGGGGTATCAACTCAATTTGTCTTTCTTTACGTCTTATTTGGTTCCATGCTAGAAAAGGTAGGGGCAGGTAAGTACTTTGTTGATTTAGCTAACGCTTTTTTGGGGGTATTTCGAGGGGGTCCGGCTAAAGCCGCCGTAGTAGCCTCTGGATTGACGGGGATGGTATCGGGGTCATCTTTAGCAAATGTAGTGACCACAGGCACCTTTACCATACCTCTGATGAAACGTTCTGGCTATCCTGCTATCAAGGCCGCAGCTACAGAAGTAGCAGTTTCCACTAATGGTCAGTTAATGCCACCAGTAATGGGAGCTGCTGCTTTTATTATGGCGGAATTTACCGGAGTTCCCTATTTTGAAATAGTCAAAGCCGCTTTTATACCCGCGATTATTTCCTATTTAGCCCTATTCTATATAGTGCATTTAGAGGCGCTAAAACTAGGTTTACAAGGGTTACCACGAACAGAATTGCCTAGGCGTCGTCAAACATTCGTTCAAGGTATGGATCATTTGATTCCCTTGGGGTTTCTAATTTGGGGAATCGTGATCAAGAGATTGAGCCCTGGAGGTGCGGTAATGTATGCGATCGCTCTCTTGATGGCAGTCAATCTCTTAAAATCAGCAATAGTTGCTTTTAAAAATCAAACATCTGTACCCCTAGCTATTAAAACTAGTCTGATTACCATATTGAAGGGATTAGAAGCTGGGGCACGCAATATGGTAGCTATAGCCGTAGCCGTAGCCACCGCAGGAATTATCGTCGGTGTGGTCAATTTAACTGGTTTAGGCTTAAGACTTACGGAAATTATCTCCAGTATCAGTGCCTGGTTAACTCAGTTAATTGGCTGGTTTATCTTACCTATATTTAATTTGGTGGGAGCTAATCCAGAAGTTTTTACCAATAATTTACAGTTTTTACTGGTTTTGGTAGTCACTGCTATCGCTAGTTTAATTCTCGGTTTGGGTTTACCTACTACTGCTAATTATATAGTTATGGCAACTCTTACCGCCCCAGTAATTGTGCAATTAGCTGAACAATTTGGCCTAGAAATACCCTTGATTGGTGCCCATCTCTTCGTGTTTTTCTTCGGTATTCTTGCCGATGATACTCCTCCTGTAGGTTTAGCCGCCTATGCAGCAGCAGCTATAGCCAAAACTAATCCAATTCCTACTGGTATTCAAGGCTTTATCTATGATTTGCGTACAGCTATTTTACCCTTCTTATTTATCTTCAATAGTAAATTGTTGCTCATCGGGGTTAATAGTTGGTGGGAGGGGGTTTGGGTATTTTTAACTTCTTTGGTGGGTATGTTTGCTTTTGCCGCTGGCACTCAGGGCTATTTTTATAAACCTAGTAACTGGTTAGAGAGATTTATTTTAATCGCTGCAACTTTTTTGTTACTCAATCAGAGACTAAATACAGATATTTTGGGCATGACTTTAATTGCTGGGGTGTTTGCTTGGCAATATTATCGCCGTTAAGGTTCGTAGTTGGACTAAAGGTCCAAAAAATATAAAAAGATCATTTACAAAATTCTCAGGCGATCGCCTGAGAATTTTTCCTGAGATATAACACCTCAGGAGAAACTGGTTATTTCTTTTTATTTGAGAATACTTAATGCAACTCTTCAATACTACGATTGAGCATATTTTCTTGTCGGTTTTCTTCCTGTTGACGATCTTGTGCAAGTAGTTCTCTAGCTTTCTCTTCTGTTTCTTGGGTATGTAGGTTTTCTACTTCTTCAGAAGCACGAGAGAGCAAACTTTCCTGTAAATGTTCTTCGTGCTGCCGTTGTTTAGCCATTAAACGTCTGGCTTGTTCTTCTGTACTCATAATTCTTATTCCTCAAAGGCTACCTGTTACTTAATATACCTTTTTCAGGGGGGTAAAGTATTTGAAGAAATGTTACTGATTTTACAAAATGCTAGACTCAGATCTCTGAGATCTTGCATCTTTATCACTCATTTACTTGTGGATGAATAATGAGTAATGAGTTTTGAAGTAATGAGTTTTGAAGTAATGAGTTTTGAAGTAATGAGTTTTGAAGTAAGAAGTTTTGAAGTAATGAGTTTTGAAGTAATGAGTTAAAGAGTTAATGCGATCGCGCTTAAAAATTGATTCTCCCTTGTTGGCCTATTTAGTACTTTTGTTCTGGTGCTAGAAAATGCTGTTGGGTTTCGATGCCTCAACCCAACCTACGACTCTATTTAGTACTTTTGTTCTGGTGCTAGAAAATGCTGTTGGGTTTCGATGCCTCAACCCAACCTACGACTCACATCTTGCACCAGTACCTATGTACTAAATTAACCAAAGTAGATGTTCAGTAGATGGAAAAGTTTTTCCCCCAGAGCGATCGCTAAATCAATTTAAACTAAATAACTATTTAGTTATTTGATTTATATAGACTGTTTCAGCCAATAATATAAGTAAAAGTTATCATTTGCTTAGATTTATACTCAAGGTTAAAATAAGAATTAAAATTATTAAAGAATAGGGCTCTTGCGTACTTAGTATGCCCCAAAAAGCCATAGACGAGACAGGGTAAGCAAATCAGTTAAACTGATATTTTCAAGACTTAATCCCTTACCCCGTCTCGTTTTAAAAGGATTGTAAATGTTTTTAGCATACCAATTACGATAGAACCTAAATTTTTCAAAAAACTTTTGTGTAAAAAAGATCCTTTTAAAGGGTATTATCTTAAGCAATTACCATATCAAGTAAAAACAGATGAAGAATATTTTCGTGAAAATCATTCCTATAGCCATATTTAATGGTATTGTTACAGTAAGCTTAGGAGTCACTTCTGCTAATGCTGCTTCCTTTAATATTGTTCCTGCAGGAACACAACTTGATAACGATCCTATTGATGACATTGCTACTGATTTAGGAGAAACTCTTTCTTTTGTTTCCCAAATTGATACTAATGGACTAAGTGTATCTTTAACTTCTCTAGAACTTGAATTTAGTTATGATACCACTGAGTTAAACTTAGAACAAATTAATGTTATTGACGATCAAGTTTTTGATCTTAGCGTATCTCCTCCAGTAATCGATAATATGGGAATTTCGACTCAAACTGCAACTTTCACTGCCTTTTCCACTGGGCAAAATCCTAACACTATTTTAGATAGAGATAATCTTATTTTTACTGTTGTTGGACTACAAAATGATGGATTAGCAGATATTCAAGCATTGGTTGTTTCTGCTACAGATGCTAATAGCAATGATGTTACTAGCTTATTTCAGCCTCCTGAACGTTTTGAAGTACAACAAGTCCCTGAACCTCTATCTATTCTTGGTACAGGTTTCGTTCTTGCATTTTTACCAAAACTAAAAAATCAAGCTAAAAATTCTAAATAATATAACTCCTGTAGCGGTAATTATAGGAGTTACTGGTGCCATTGTCAGTCATAGTGTAGGTCGCAGTCTTCGACATTGGGGTATTGATGACGCAGTAGATGGAATTGCGGTTCACGGAGGTGCAGGAATTTGGGGAACTCTTTGTGTGGGTTTGTTTGGTAATTTATCGGGAATTAATCGATTTGAGCAAATTGGGGTCCAAATTATCGGGATTATTGTTTGTGGTGTGTGGTGTTTTGGTCTAACCTGGGGCTTACTGAAACTGCTAAACAGTTACTGGAGTTTAAGAGTCTCTTCACAAGGAGAAGAGATTGGTTTAAATTACGCCGAACATCATGCTAAAACGGACACTTACGACTTGTTAGAAGTGATAGATATCCAAGCTAAAACCCATGATTTAAGTTTAAGAGTGCCAGTTGAGCCTTTTACCGAAGTGGGACACATTCAGTAGATGGAAATGTTTTCTAGAAGCCTTATGGCTTCCTTTATATAGAGCAAAAGTACTATCATCTCTAATCCTTGTTTGACAATTGTTTTTAGCTTTGATAGATTTGATTCTGCAAGCGATCGCCAAGAGTGGCAAGATTATTTTGTCAAATACGAGGGCTGAAAAGCTTATTATCTCGTTGATCAAAAAAAGTTTTCCATCTACTGAAATTGTTGACTAAGATGAGACTGAATGGGAGCGATCGCCGTTCCTGGTGCTAAAATTTCTGGTAAAAGTGTTTGATAGGGAATTTCTAACAACCACTCAGGATAACAAAGGTTTTGCACATCGTATCCTAGTTTTAAGGCATTGTGATAATCACTAATCCCTAATTTTCCATGGAGAAGAAAGGCTAACCAGTCGGCTTGATGAAGAAAATAACTGGCTTGAGTAAAAAATTCCTGTTCTGACCACCATAATAGTTTTGCTAAACTAGAGGTGCTACTTAATACTAAGTGATTAGCTGGGGCAATTTCTCTGATTTTGGGTAAAATACTTTTTCCTCTATTATCGTTATAGAGTAAGGGTTCGGTAATTGGTATTCCTTGGTTATCACAGAGTATGACTGTAGAAGAAGTGCCGTTAATGGCGATCGCCCTGAGATTTTTTCTTACTTCTAGTGGTAGTTTCCCTAGTAAATATAATAAAGCTTCTGACCAGGCTTGAGTTAGGTTATTTTCCCACGAAGCTTGCCAAGGATAATTTAACTCACTACAGATTTCCCTATTACTATTTATGGCGATCGCTCTGGCGCCAGAAGTTCCAAAGTCTATTCCTAAATATATCATTATTACCTAATTTTTCCTGCTTCCACTGAAAGAATTTGTGAATCTTTCAACCATTGACCATCAAAAGAATTAAGATGAGTAGTTGTGATTAGAGTTTGACAACGATTTTCTATCGCTGCTAATAGTTGATTTTGCCTATTTAGATCTAATTCTGCTAGTACATCATCTAACAAAAGTATTGGTGGTTCTTGAATAACTTGTTCGATTAATTCCAATTCTGCTAACTTCAAAGCTAGTACTAATGTTCTTTGTTGTCCTTGGGAGCCATAGGATTTAGCATTAGTATGATTAATTAATAATTCTACTTCATCTCGGTGAGGACCAACTACTGTTGTGGCGAGTTGTTGTTCTATAAAGGATCGTTCTTCTAACTGACTTAAAAAAGCCTGTTGTACTTGATTGGGTTCATCAGAGGTATAAGAAACATTAGGATGGTATTGTACTGTTAATAACTCAGTTTTGCCGCTAATTTGTTGATGCCAACTTTCAGCTAGAGGGGTTAGTCTTTCGATTACTCGTGAACGACGTCGCATTACGCGAGACCCAAAGGCTGCTAACTGTTGATTCCAAATAGACAACTGTGTTAATTCTAAATTATCTACAGTAGAATTCTGCTTATATAATTTTTTTAACAAAGCATTTCTTTGACGGAGAATTTTTTGATATTGTTGGATAATATAGGCATAAACAGGCTCTAATTGAATCAACAAACCATCTAACCAGTTACGTCGAATCTCGGGAGCTCCCCGAACTAATTCTAAATCAAAACTAGAAAATTGTACTGTATTAATTACCCCTAACATATCTAGATGGCGACGTAAATATTCATGATTAAGCATCAAGGAACGTTTACCAGAAACCCTGAGAGTCATTGCCAATTGTACCTCTCCATAGGAACGTTTGAGATTGGCGAGAATTTGACCTTCTTTTTCACCATCTAAGATGAGGTCTTGATCTTTTTTGGAACGTTGAGTTTTGAGAGTAGAAATTAGTTCTATAGCTTCGAGTAGATTAGTTTTTCCTTGAGCATTGTTTCCGAGTAAAATAGTTTTACTAGCATCAAAGTGGACTTGTTGCTCTAAATAGTTGCGGAAAAAACGTAATTGTATTTTCTGCAAAAACATTAATATAAATAATAGTTATGGATTATTTGGCAATTTCAGTTATTATTCCTACATACGAGCGAGAATTGTTGTTAAAGAACACCATAGAGGATGTTCTTAAACAAGATTACCCTAATTATGAAGTCATTGTGGTAGATCAAACTCCTAAACATCAAGCAGAAATTGAAGCCTATTTAGCAAACCAAGCTAATTTGGGTAAAATTAACTGGTTTCGCCTGAATTGGGCTAGTCTTCCGGGAGCGAGAAATTACGGAGTGAAACAATCAACAGGAGATATTATTTTGTTTATCGATGATGATATTCAACTCCCCGCAGGATATCTCCAAGCTCATGCAGAAAACTATTATAACTCGCAAATAGGCGCTGTGGCAGGGAGAGTATTAGACCGGATGAAAATGTCTGATTCACAGCAGCAATTACAATCTTCTGATTCCCCCTACGTAATTGAGGATTTACCCCCGGAGGCTTCAGATCCCGGTATTGCTTGGTACTATATTGATTTAGTCCATACAGTCAAGGCACAAAAAGTAATATCATGCCGAGGTTGCAATATGTCTTTTCGGCGGGAGATATTTACTAAACATGAGATTTGGTTTGATGAGAGATTTCGGGGATCGGCGGTGCGAGAAGAATCGGATTTTTGTCTACGTCTGCGGCAAACTAATTATCTGATTTGGTACGATCCTCAAGCTTATTTGGTACATTTAGGAGAAGAAACGGGAGGATGTCATGATATAAGTACGCGATCGCTCTCTTACCAAATTAGTTTTTATCATAATCATTTTCTCATGGCTCTAAAAAACTTAACTTTAGGGCAGCAATTACGCCTTTATCTCAAGTTATTTGACTGTCATGTGTTGGGCAATCCTCCCTGTTATAAGAGCGGTTCCCCGATAAAAATTCTGGTTCGTGGTATTTTCTATATATGGGGATTTCTTGATGCTCTTAAAACTATATTTGTTGGTATATGGGATGATGGTCAAATTTATAGTAAACAATTTGATGATCCCCCAAGCCATAGGAATTCAAAATTAACAATTCGTTAACAAGGATTACCATTACCATGAAAATATTAGTAGTTAGCCATACCTATATAGTTAAACTTAACTGTGCCAAGCTAGAATTATTAGCTAATTTAGAAGACAATCACCAAGTTATGGTGGTTGTGCCGAAACTATGGCAACCGGGAGGAGTACAAAATCAAACTGTTACTACGACTCCTTGGTCTCAGGGCAATTTCAGTTTAGTTCCAATTAGTAATTTTAGTAAAAATAATCAAGCATTATTAACTTTTGGTTTAGAAATCAAAAATTTGCTTCAAGAATTCCAACCTGATATTATTCAGGTGGAACAAGGGGCTAAATCCCTAGGCTACGCTCAACTCATTACTCTCAATCGCTGGCTAAATCTCAAAGCCAAAAATGTCCTTTTTACCTGGTGGAATCTACCATATCAAACTAAATTCCCCTTATCTTGGTTAGAAAGCTACAATCTTCGCCATACCCAAGGATTAATTGGTGGTAATCAAGATGCTGTAGATATTTTACGCAACCATGGTTATACAGGAAAGAGTACTGTTTTACCCCAACTAGGAGTAGATGAACAATTATTTACGCCAAAACCGCAACCACAACTTGCTGAGGAATTGGGGATTAAATCTACAGAGTTTGTGATAGGTTTTGTCGGGCGCTTTGTTGAAGAAAAGGGTATTTTAACTTTAGTTAAAGCCGTTGCTAAACTTCAACTCAGTAACTGGAGGTTACTGCTTCTTGGTAGAGGAGATTTAATGACACAAATTCGCACTGAGGCAACAGAATTAGGAATTAGAGATAAATTAATAGTAGTAGAGAGCGTCCCTCATGAACAAGTAGCTAACTATTTAAATCTGATGAATGTTTTAGTTTTACCTTCCCAGACTACCTACAAAGTTAAAACTATTAGTGCTGTGGGATGGAAAGAACAATTTGGTCATGTATTAATTGAAGCGATGGCCTGTAGAGTGCCTGTAATTGGTTCTAATTCTGGAGAAATTCCCTATGTAATTGAAGATGCAGGTTTAATCTTTCCTGAAGGAGATGCAGTTGCTTTATCTCAATGCTTACAGCAGTTAGCCGAGAATACTGATTTAGCTAATCACTTAGCTGAATTAGGCTACCAAAGAGTTAGAGATAAGTATACTAATTTAGCTTTAGCTAAGCAACAGCTAGAATTCTATCAGGAGTTGTGAAAAAATTAGTGCTGCTTCCCATCTTGGAAAAGCAACACTATCTTAGGGGATTGAGTTAATTTAAACTCTTGTTTAATCTACTGTTCTAGAAATGTCTTCTACACCACTGATCCCAGTTGTATTAAGACCACTAGCGAAGATGTCAGCTTCTTTAACGAAACCATTGTATGCTTCCATACCATGTTCGCTGATATCTAAGCCTTCCATTTCTTCTTCTGGGGAAACTCGTAAGCCTAAGGTATATTTGAGGGCTAACCAACAAAGAACACTTAAAATCAAAGTAAAGGCACCAATGGAAACAATACCAATAATTTGATTAATCAGTTGTTGAACATTCTCAGAATTAAAGAATACAAAATTTTTCTTTTCAAATAATATACCATTTTCTAGGTCAAATATACCAACTGCCAGAGTACCCCAAATACCACAAACTAAGTGAACTGAAGTAGCACCTACTGGGTCATCAATTTTGATACTATCAAAGAAGGCTACAGAGAAAACCACAATCACACCAGCAATAGCACCAATAATTACAGCACCAAAATAGCCAACTACTGCACAGCCTGCGGTAATTCCCACTAAGCCTGCTAGGATACCATTGATTATCATAGATAAGTCAGGGGCACCATCTTTGAACCAAGAAGTGAAGGTGGCGGTAACTCCTCCTGCTGCCGCAGCTAGGTTAGTAGTTACAGCAATGTAGGCCACATTCTGACTCGCTGCTAATTCTGAACCTGGGTTAAAGCCAAACCAGCCTATCCAGAGAATTAAGCAACCTAGGGTAGCAATACTCATATTATGGCCAGGAATAGCATTGATTCTACCCTCTGAGTATTTACCTGCTCTAGGACCAAGGATAAAAGCTCCTGCTAAAGCGGCCCAACCTCCTACAGAGTGAACTACTGTAGAACCAGCAAAATCAAAAAAGCCAAGACCACCTAACCAACCTCCTTTTCCCCACACCCAATGTCCAGTGATGGGATAGAAAACTGCTGTGAGAACCACACTAAAGATTAAGAAATCATGGAATTTAATTCTTTCAGCTACAGCACCAGAAACAATTGTCGCCGCTGTGGCAGCGAAGGCTGATTGAAAGAGGAAGAATACGGGGATTGGTAATCCAGCAGGAAAAGGCTCTAATCCGTAGGTACCTGGTTGTCCCGATAGAAACCAACCCGAAGAACCAAAGAACCCATTGCCTGTACCAAACATGATTGCAAAACCTATTAGCCAGTAGGTTATTGTAGTAATAGCAAATACAATTAGATTTTTAGAGAGGATATTTACTGCATTTTTTTGACGACAGAAACCTGTCTCTAACATCCCAAATCCTGCATTCATAAAGATTACTAGGACTGATGCTACTAATATCCAAACGGTATCCAGTATTCCTTTTACTTCTTCTGGAGTTGGTGGTACTTCATCTTGAGCTATAGCTGCCGTTTTCCAAACAACCACAATAACGGCTGTTAAGGGTATGCAAGCTAACCAATAAAGTTTATTAATTCCGGGTATTCCCCATGTGTTAATTGATTTTTGTCTAGACATTTTTACTCAAAAACACTATATTTTTATATTTTGTACATCAAAACCAAATGTAGTTGAGACTAAATTTGATCTATTTATTTGAACTATTTAATATTCAACGTTTTCTATTTTATTTCTGTATTTTTAGATACATTATTTTGAGTTAACTCAGTATCATTGTGTTTTACCACAAGAAAATGAAGAGAGTGAGATGTTGAGTGTGTAGATGGTGGAGTGTGGGGTGTATAGAAATTGTGTAAGTCAAGAGATACTGATATGTTTTCAACTTTGTTGTAAAAAAAAGCGTTGCATCATGTACTTATAGACTAAAGCAACGCGCTTTCAACGTAGTTTATTTTTCAAGTAAGTTCTAAAACACCTACTTATTTTTTCTTCTTTTGTTGAGATTTAAAATAAGAACCTACACCTAGAACAAAAGCAGATCCTAAGATAGTCATAGGTTCAGGAATTTGTTGTGGTGGAACGAATAATGAATCTACTCTACCAGAGATGGAGAAGGCGCTAACCTCCTCCTCTCCAGGAGAACTGGTCTCACTAGATAGAGACAGAAATCCATTGTAGTCTACTGTACCTATACTCCAAATTCCTGGATATTGAATACCATAGAAATCAGGGACTCGGTCGTCGATTACTGTTCCTAGAGCTGTAGCATTAAAGGTTACTTCTTGTGGATCAACTCCCGCAGTAACTACAGGGTTGTTGATAGGCATACCTGTTATTTCCATGTCACCTACTCTAACGTCTGTGCCACTTCTAAGAGGAAGCTCTTCAAAGGCACCTGTAGTAGTGATGACTTCAGCGTTGGTGAACTCAAGAGTCCCATCAGTTGAGTCTAATTCAAACAAGTTTGAGTCTCCACCAATGGTTATGGTTCCTTGTACAAGATCAGCAGCACGAGCAGGGAGAAATGCACCTAATAAACTTAAGCCGGCAGCTATAGTTGATAATTTGATAAGATCTAGTTTTCTCATGTTTTTAGTTAACGAGACTACACTATTGTATGTTTTCTTTTATTTAGCATACATTATTTTGAAAATTTTTGGGGTTAAACGCCTTAACTTTACTAAATCTTTAAAAAACTCTACTCTTAACTGCATAAAAATTGAATTGATTGATGGTATTTCTGAAAATAAGACTACATAAAATCACTGATTTATTTTTTCAGATTAAGATTTATGATTGAGGAAAGAGCTTTTAAATTTACTTAATCAAACCAGTATCTAATTTTTTCCTGAAAACTTAACAGTTAATCAAATTGTTGTGCAATCTACCTAAATAGATCCTATTATTTTACCCAAAGTATAGTATAAATAAGTTATCTTAAATACTTAAACTCCATCGCTAACCCATCGGTTAGCGATAGAAATCATACTTAAGCTGGATATTATCTAGTTTTTTGTTGTTGATACTTCATATAAGAGCTTATACCTAGTACCAAAGCAGACCCTAAAATGGTCATAGGTTCAGGAATTTGTTGTGATGGGAATAAGTCGTCTTGGGTTATGATTAAAAAAGGATCAATGATTCCAGAGGCAGAAAAAGAATTATTTTCACTGGATAGTAACAAACCTCCTTCAAAATCTGGACCTAGAGTAATGTTTTCTACTCCTGTATCTACTAGAAATTCTTCAATGGTCCATATCCCTCTATACTCAACTTCAAATAAGTCAGAACCAAAACTGGTATCTATCACTTCCTCAGCGGTAAAAGTAACTACAGGGTTACTCTCTACATTTACCAATGGATTATTCAAAACATGGGGCATTTCGATATTGAGATTTTGGACAGAGACCCCTGTTTCTAATGGTATACCAGGGAAGTTTGACAGTCCCTCTCCAGCAAATACTCCTTCTGCTTGATTAACAACTGCTTCATCAAAGCTGATAATGTTGTTAAAGTTTTCTATAGATAAAAAGTTGGCATCTCCACTAAAAGTGATTTTACCATCGGTGAGACTTCCTTCTTGAGCGAAAGTAGGTAATGCGGTAGTTAATGAGGCTATAGCTGCCCCAAGGGTTGATAATATAAGTATATGTAGTTTTTTGTTCATGGTCAGATAGTTATTTAGAAAAATTTATTTACTATCTATTTATGATATATGATTTTAAGAAAATTTAGGGAAGATAGATATATTTACGATCATAAAAATCTATCAATTATTGAATGAAACAGATTAAGTCCGGTTTTCACATCAAATCCCTTTAATTAATTATATTATGAATATTGAGGCAAATACTTAAAAACCCTCTTTCTCCCGATGCTTTGATGGGCTCCCGGTGCCCCAGTACTGTTTTAATAATAAGTATATAACCGTAGATGATGTCACTTATCCCTGTTAAATTATTGTACCCTAGGGAAGAAATCCTGATTGCCTCAAGTTAAAATGTTGTTTGATAATCGAATCTAGTATAAAATCAATAATTGCTCTCAACTAAAGAATTTTGAAAATGGCGGCAATATTATCCTCAAATAGTAAGTGGAACGTTGAAAATAGTAAAAAATTATATCGCATCGAGGGTTGGGGATATCCATACTTTGGCATAAATCAAGAGGGAAATGTGACGGTATCGCCCGCAGTCAAGCTTGATTCTTGTCTCGATTTGCACCATCTAGTTGAGGAATTAAAACAACGGGATATTCAACTACCACTACTAATTAGATTTTCTGATATTTTAGCAGATAGAATCACTAAAATCAATATCTGTTTTGCCCAGGCGATCGCCCGTTATCATTACCCTAACATTTACCGTGGTGTTTATCCCATCAAATGCAATCAGCATCGACAGGTATTAGAATCTCTCATTAGTTATGGTAAATCCTATCAATTTGGTTTAGAGGTAGGATCTAAACCAGAGTTAATCATTGCTTTAGGGGTATTCAAGAGTTTAGATGGCGCTCTAATTATTGCTAATGGATACAAAGATAGAGAATATTTAGAAACAGCTTTGTTAGCGACAAAACTGGGATACCAAGTGCTGATTGTCATCGAACAACTTGAAGAATTAAAGTTAGTCATAGAAATTAGTGATAAGTTGAAAATAGCTCCTAAGTTAGGAATAAGGGCTAAACTAACTACTAGAGGGAGTGGACATTGGGGAGATTCCACCGGAGACCGTGCTAAATTTGGTTTAACAATTCCTCAAATACTAACGGTAATTAATACTTTAACCCAAGCCAAGAGACTTGATTGTTTACAACTTCTACACTTTCATATAGGGTCGCAAATTCCGGCGATTAGTGTAATTAAAGACGCAATTCGAGAAGCTAGTCAGATTTATGTAGAATTAGTCAAACTCGGGGCTAATATGCAATATTTAGATGTTGGTGGTGGTTTAGGGATAGATTATGATGGCTCTAAAACTAATTTCTCTGCCTCAAAAAACTACAGTATGCAAAACTACGCTAATGATATTGTGGCAGAAGTTAAAGAAGCCTGTGAACAAGGAAAAGTTCCCGCCCCCATTTTAATTAGCGAAAGTGGTAGGGCGATAGCTTCACACCAATCAGTATTAATTTTTGATGTTTTGGGCACTTCTGAGGCTGTTAAAGAGTTACCTACTCCACCAGCAGAAGAAAAAAACCTAATTATTCGCAACTTGTGGGAAACCTACCAAACTATTAACACTAACAACTATCAAGAAGCCTATCACGATGCCATTCAATTCAAAGAAGAAGCCATCAGTTTGTTTAATTTTGGTTATTTAAGCTTAACCCAAAGAGCTCAAGCAGAACAACTATACTGGGCTTGTTGTCAACGTATTAGCGAAATTATCGATACCCAAGAATATGTGCCCGATGATTTAAAAAATTTAAGGAAAATTATGGCGTCTATTTACTATATAAACCTGTCGGTTTTCCAATCAGCGCCGGATACCTGGGCGATTGAGCAACTATTCCCCATTATGCCCATTCATCGTTTGGGAGAGAAACCAACTCGTCGTGGTATTTTAGCCGATATTACCTGTGATAGCGATGGCAAAATTGATAAGTTTATTGATTTAAACAATGTTAAACCCTGGCTAGAGTTACATCCCCTCCAACTAGATACTAAGACTCAACATCATCAACCCTACTATCTAGGTATGTTTTTAGTGGGTGCCTACCAAGAGATTATGGGTAATCTACATAATTTATTTGGAGATATTAACGTGGTACATATTCAAATGACACCCCAAGGCTACGAAATTGAGCACGTTGTTAAGGGAGATACTATTTCTGAGGTTTTAAGGGCTGTAGAATACAAGCCAGAAGATTTATTAGAATCTATGCGTCGCCATACAGAGACAGCTTTGGCACAGAAGCGTTTAACTCTAGCGGAATCTCAAAGGCTTTTACAGAATTATGAGCATAGTTTGCGCAGCTATACCTATCTTTCCAATCTTTAGGAGAGGGAGCTCTGGGAGAGGGGGAGAGGGGGAGAGGGGGAGAGAGGGAGAAATTTTAAGTAAAATTACTTAGTTAAACTTTTAAATAAGCCATGGTTACCCCAGCGCCTCCTTCGTTGTTGGGAGCTAGTTTAAAACTGGCAATTCGGGGATGATTTTTAAGAAATTCGTGTACCCCTTGACGTAGCTTACCTGTACCTTTACCATGAATAATCCAGAGGAGTTCGTAATCAGTATGAGTAGGGTGTGTTAGGGCGAAGCCCGTAACGCACCAAATTATGTCAGTAACCTTACTTATTACTTCTTACTTCAAGACTCATTACTCATTATTAATCCACCACAAGGGAGTAGGGTGTGTTAGGGCGAAGCCCGTAACGCACCAAATTATGTCAGTAACCTTACTTATTACTTCTTACTTCAAGACTCATTACTCATTATTAATCCACCACAAGTAAATGAGTGATAAAGATGCTTTGGTCTGAGTTAAGCGTGCTTTGCAACCCAACATCTACCCTGACTCAATAATTATAGAGATTGTTGGGTTTCGTGCCTCAACCCAACCTACAAAGTGCTAACACCTAACCTTAGTTAAACTTTTAAATAAGCCATGGTTACCCCAGCGCCTCCTTCGTTGTTGGGAGCTAGTTTAAAACTGGCAATTCGGGGATGATTTTTAAGAAATTCGTGTACCCCTTGACGTAGCTTACCTGTACCTTTACCATGAATAATCCAGAGGAGTTCGTAATCAGTATTTTGAGCGATCGCCCTATCTAATTCTATTTCTGCATCTGCCACTCTTGCCCCTCTTATATCTATAGTATTTTTAGAAGTTCTCACATTGAGTTTTTCTGGCTTAGCTGAAGTTGGTGATGTTTTCACTGGTGGTTTACTTGGTTTTTCAACTTTTTGACCATCTAGTGATTCAAGATCCGTTAAATCAACCATCATTTTCATAATTCCAAAGCGCACTGCCAATTGCCCTTGGTTATCGGGAGCTGCTAAAACTTCTGCCGTTTGCCCGAGACTAGGTATTCTCACTTTTTCACCTACTTTAGGCATATAACTAGGCTTAGACTTAGTTGGGGGTTTTTGAGAGTAGGCTTGATTTATTTCTGCGAGATTGCTACTAGCTTTTTGAGCTTTTTGAGCGGTTTGCCCTCCCTGTTGCAATTCTCGAATTACCTGGGCAATTTCAGCTTTAGCGGCAGCAATTTCCTCATTTATCGCCTTTTCTTGAGATATTTTCAATTCCTGCTCTCTTGCTTGTAATTCCTTAGCTTTAGCAGAAATTTCCCCATAAAAGCGCTCTGTTTCTTCCAGTAACTGCGCTGCTGCTTGGGCTTTTGCTTCTTGCTCTTTGCGTTGAGCTTCTAATCCGGCGATAACTTGATTAATATCTTCTGAGTAGCCACCTACTTTAGTTTTTGCCTGCTCAATAATTGT
The DNA here is from genome assembly GCF_057440575.1 of Johannesbaptistia floridana. Taxonomy (NCBI): domain Bacteria; kingdom Bacillati; phylum Cyanobacteriota; class Cyanophyceae; order Chroococcales; family Cyanothrichaceae; genus Johannesbaptistia; species Johannesbaptistia floridana. Next base: position 18,474 of record NZ_JALKVM010000423.1, on the reverse strand, counting down.
TGATTCTAAGCCTAAACGTTGAGCAATCAGTAAGGCATTAGATCTTCCGGGGATGCCCCAAAGTAGACGGTAAGTAGGAGATAGAGTTACATCGTCAAATTCTACCGAAGCATTTTCAAAACGAGAGTCTTGGTATTTGAGAGCTTTTAACTCTCCGTAGTGGGTAGTAGCCACTGTTAACCACACTCTGGCGGCCAAAGTTTGCAGAAGGGCGATCGCCAGGGCACTGCCTTCTGTAGGATCTGTTCCTGCTCCCACTTCATCTAATAGCACTAAACTCTGACTTAAATCATCTTCCTGATTAATTTCTGCTAAAATCCGAATTATCCGGTTAATGTGACCAGAAAAAGTCGATAAATTCTGTTCTATTGACTGTTCGTCGCCGATATCTGCCAATATCTTTTCAAACCACGCTATTTCTACTGGTTCTGCTGCCGGAATAAATAGACCCACCTTAGCCATCAAAGCGGCTAAACCGATGGTTTTGAGAGTAACGGTTTTACCACCAGTATTTGGTCCAGTAATTGCTACTACCCTAATTTCTGGTTTAATATTGACATTAATTGGAACTACTTGTTCTCCCTCTTCGTGTTTTTGTTGCCAAATCAGTAGAGGGTGCTTTAGTTTTTGCAGTTTGATAGATTTAGTTGTGGGAGAATCGATTAACTCGGGGGGTTTAGCATCTAACCAGAGACTATAATGAGCTCTAGCTGTAGCTAAATCTAGAATTGTTGCTACCTTTACTAAATGTTCTAAATCATCTTTAACAGCGGCCACCTTAGCCGTTAAGGCTTTGAGCACTACTTCTATTTCTCTTTGTTCTTGACGTGCTAATTGACGAAGATCATTACCTAATTGAATGACAGACTTAGGCTCTATATATAGAGTAGCACCGCTACTAGAGCTATCATGAACAATGCCGGGAATTTGATCTTTGTGAGTAATTTTAACGGGTAAAACGAAGCGCTCTGCTCTAGTAGTAATTAAGTTCTCCTGTAGGGCATTTCCCTGTCTTTGGATAATGCCTTGAAGATTTTGTTGAATTTTTTCTCTATAACTTTTGAGGGATTTGCGAATACTTGCTAACTTCTCTGAAGCCCGCTCCGTGACATCGCCACTATCATCGATACAGTAATATATATCTTGTTCAAGGGTTATGTGGGTACTAATTCCCACCACCAAAGCTTGTAGAGTCGGTATTTCCGTGTTATCATCAATTACTTTGCGTATACGTCTAACTCCAGCTAAAGTACTAGCGATATCTAATAATTCTGTTCCCGTGAGCATTCCTTGTAGTGCAGCTCGACGTAGAAAAGCTTGAATATCTTTGATACCATTAAAAGACCAAGCTGTGTTGACTTTTGTTTCCAAGCTACAAATTTCTTTAGTTTGGCTAAGTAATTCTAGACTTTCTCCAAAGGTTGAGGGAATTGTTAAACTCAAAGCAGCATTAACTCCCAGTTTTGTTGCGGCAAAAGTCGATAAATGTTTACACAAACGAGGCCATTCTAATAAATCGAGTGTTTCTTTTTCAATCAAGGTTAAAAAGAGCTATATGAGGATGTTTTTAAAATATGGAGACAGTAAATACTATCTTAGAACAAGCTTTAGCTGGAGTAGAAATTACTCCAAATCAAGCACTAACTTTATTATACAATCAAGAACCAAGTGCTGTGGCAGCGATTAGTCAAACTGCCAACCAAATAAGACGGCAACTAGTAGGCGATACTGTGACTTATGTGGTTAACAGGAATGTTAACTTTACCAATATATGCGAGCAGCACTGTAATTTTTGTGCTTTTCGTAGAGATTTTGGAGATAAAGACGCTTTTTGGTTAAATATCACAGAGATTCTTGATAAAGTTGGCGATGCCGTTAGTAGAAAAGCCACAGAAATTTGTATGCAAGGGGGGCTTAATCCCGAAGCTAAACTTAACGGTACTTCTTTAGCATATTATCTCAAACTTGTGACTAGTATCAAAGAAAAATACCCAGAGATTCACCTACACGCCTTTTCTCCCCAGGAAGTTGAATTTATAGCGAGGGAAGATAATCTAAGTATTGATGAGGTGTTAAGAGCTTTAAAAGATGCGGGAGTTGGTTCAATTCCTGGCACAGCGGCAGAGATTTTAGATGATAGAATTCGTAAAATTATCTGTCCTGAAAAAATTAATACCGCAACTTGGCTAGAAATAATTAGCAGCGCCCATCGTCTAGGAATACCCACAACCAGCACGATGTTAAGTGGACATATTGAAAAACCATCTCAGCAAATCGCCCACTTAAATCAGTTACGAAATTTACAAAAAACTGCTGAAGCCAAAGGTTATCCAGCTCGTATCAGTGAGTTTATTATTTTACCCTTTGTGGGAGAACAGGCACCACCAGCTTTAGCCAAGAGAGTGGGGAGAAAACAACCAGACTTGCTGCAAACTTTACATTTAACGGCGGTAGCCCGTATCTTTTTGGGTAAATGGATTGTCAATCATCAGCCAAGTTGGGTCAAGTTAGGTTTAACAGGAGCTAAAAAAGCATTAGAATGGGGATGTAATGATTTAGGTGGTACTTTGATGGAAGAGCACATTACGACTATGGCTGGTGCCCAAGGAGGTACGTGTTTAGAAGTCAAAGATTTACAACAAGCAATTATTTCTATGGGACGTTATCCTCAACAAAGATCAACTCTCTATGAGTATCTAAAAAGCGATGTTAGACACCCAGCAGAAACATCAAAACTCTAGTTTACTGCAAAAATTACGCGCCGGAGAATTATTAATTATCGATCCAAGTCAAAAAAGTGGTTTAATTCTCTATAAGCATTACTATGCAGATTTTGCTGGTCCTGGAGCAATTGTGGGGGGGAATATAGACTTAAATACAGTCAAAGTTTTGACCATAGGCAATATATCTTTTAGTACTCCCACTGATTCCCAGGCAAAAATTAATGCCTATTTAACGAGACAAGAATGGATTCGTATTATTCAGCAAATTACTATCTGTGATAATCCTCGGGAAAAAGCTCAGTCAATTCTTAACCAGTTTCAGTATTGGTTCGATTTAGAAACTTTAGCGACTATTCCTGATGAAGCTTTAGCCTTATTGGTAGGACTTTTTCCTCAAACTATTAGGAATATGCGCCAAGTTAATATGGGATTTAACTAAGCAAATCGGCAAAATTAGCTAAGGTTCTATGATTTTCTGCTTCAGTGCCCACAGTAATCCTTAATCCTCCTCCAGTATGCCGGATGAGAGTCCCTTTTGCTTTGAGTTTTGCTGTTAATTCTGCTAAGTCTAGGTGAGGATTTTGAGGGCGTAGATAAACGAAGTTAGCAGCACTTGGCCAAATACGGAAGTGCTCAAATTGAGATAATTCAGTAGTTATTTTTTCTCTTGCGGTAATAATCTCAGGAATCACTGCTAGTAGTTGTTGGTAGTGATTGAGGGCAACTAAGGCGGCAGTTTGAGAAAAACTAGGTAAGTTGTAGGGTAAACGAACTTTTTCTAGGGCAGTAATTATTTGAGGATGGGCGATTCCATAACCAACACGGTGGGAGGCTAAACGCAAGGCTTTAGAAAAGGTGCGTAAAATTAGCCAGTTAGGATGAGTAGCTATTTCCCCAACTAAGGTAGTTTGACTATATTCGCAGTAGGCTTCGTCAATTACTACTAGAATATCTGAAGGTAGACTGCGCAACCAGTTTAATTCTTGTTTCTGAATTAGGTTACCTGTAGGGGAGTTAGGGTGTACGAGGAAAATTACCCGAATTGGCGGGGATTTTTGCTCTAAAAGAGCCTGTTGAGCTGCTTCTAAGTTGAAGCTAAAGTCTTCTACATTTCTGGGGATTTCTACTACTGGAATTCCTAAGGTTTTGGCAATAATTCCATACATAGAAAAAGTTGGATTAGCTACCATCACTGCTCCTTCACCACCAAGACAAGTGGCAATAAGTATGGTGCGAATTAATTCATCTGAGCCGTTACCTATAGAGAGATGATTGGCGGTAAGGGTTGTATTATTTAGAGGGAAGGGTGATTGATTGACGTAGGTGGCGATCGCCTCTTTTAATTGCTGTTGACTCCCGTCTGGATACCGATTATTTTCTATTGTTTCTTGATACAACCAGGCTAATTTTGCTTTTAATTCTGCTGGTAAATCGTAGGGGCTTTCGTTTGTATCTAATCTATCTATTCTTTCTATTTTTTGATTTGACTCTCCTCCTGGATGGGGAGTATAACTTTTTAATTCCGTTAAGTTGGCGCGGATGAAGCCCATCATATTTTTATTTTGACTATAGGTTTTATTTAACTATTTTGACTGACCAGGGTAATTACCGTCAATTCTGGTGGGCAGTTAATACGCCCTGGAAAATAACTCCCTAGTCCTCGATTGACATAGAGTTGATTTCTCCCAATTTGATGCCACCCTCTTGCCCAATTCCAATTACGTGCCACACCTCCACATTCTTTCAAAAAGGGAATCCAAGGATGTAAATAACGAGGTGTATTTTTTCGTATGGTTTCTAGCAATAGGGGCGCTGGTCCCAAGCCAGGGATTACAATTTGTCCCCCATGTGTATGGCCAGATAGTTGTAAATCAACTCGCCATTTACTTAGTATAGATGCTGTATCGGGATTATGAGATAATACTAAACGTGGTGTATCAGGGTTTAACTGGTCTAAAACTGAAGCAGGTTGAAATTCTTTTGACCAAAAATCCGCTAATCCCACTAGGGGAAAATCTGCTCCCCAGGGATAGGCTATTTCATTCCAAAGTACTTTTATGCCTACATTAGTTAACGCTTGGATAATTTCTGCTCTCCCGGGGAGATAGTAACTGTCATGATTGCCTAAACAAGCGTACACTCCCTGTTTACTTTTTAAATGTTTGAGTTGTAAGGCTAATTGATGAATTGGGTCTGGTTTATCTGTAATAAAGTCTCCTGTAAGTATAACTAAATCAGGGTTTTCTTGATTACTAGCGGCGATCGCCTCTTCTAATTGTTTTGTTGATAGGTGCAAACCATCGTAGTGGAAGTCTGATAACTGTGTTAATTTTGTTTTTACTAACCTTGGTGGTAAATCAGCTATTCCTATTGTCAGCCTTTCTCTACTTAAAGGTTCTGAGAATATTGAATACATATTTGCTGTTTGATAGTTATTTTTATAGTTAATTTTTTCCATACTGTTTTAGTATAGCCTTTTATTAATTTCAGTAATTAGAGTATAATGAAGAGTTTACAGAATTAATTTTTACTGCCAGGAGATATTTTTTTATGGCAAAAATGTACTATGATGCCGATGCCAATCTCGATTTACTCACAGATAAAACTATTGCAATTATTGGCTACGGTTCTCAAGGTCATGCCCATGCCCTTAACCTTAAAGAAAGTGGTGTTAACGTAATTATCGGACTCTATGAAGGAAGTAGGTCTGTATCTAAGGCTGAAGCTGCTGGTTTTCAGGTTATGAATGTGGCTGATGCTGCGGCTAAAGCAGATTTAATTATGATTTTATTACCTGATGAGGTACAGAAACAAATTTATACCCAAGAAATCTTACCTAACTTAACGGAAGGTAAAATAATCGCCTTTGCCCACGGTTTTAATATTCATTTTGGTCAAGTTGTTCCTCCAGATTTCGTAGATGTGATTATGGTAGCACCAAAAGGCCCAGGACATCTGGTAAGACGTACTTATGAACAGGGAGAAGGTGTTCCCTGTTTATTTGCCGTCTATCAAGATGCTTCTGGACAAGCTCGCGATCGCGCTATGGCCTATGCTAAAGGTATTGGTGGTACTCGTGGTGGCATACTCGAAACTACCTTTAGAGAGGAAACTGAAACTGATTTATTTGGAGAACAAGCTGTACTTTGTGGTGGTTTAAGTGCCCTCATCAAAGCGGGATTTGAAACTTTAGTTGAGGCTGGATACCAACCAGAGTTAGCTTATTTTGAATGTCTCCATGAAGTTAAGCTCATCGTTGATTTGATTGTTGAGGGTGGTTTAGCTAAGATGCGTGATAGCATCTCTAATACTGCTGAATACGGTGACTATACTCGTGGTCCGCGCATAGTTAATGACCAAACACGAGCTGAGATGCGCCGTATTCTTGAAGAAATTCAGTCTGGTAAGTTTGCTCGCGAGTTTGTCTTAGAAAACCAATCGGGTAAACCAGTATTTACAGCAACTAGACGCCAAGAAAGTGAACATTTAGTTGAAGAAGTTGGTCAAGATTTACGAGCTATGTTTAGCTGGTTAAAAAACAAGTAATTAACAGTAATTAATCTCAAATTGCGGGAATATAATTTAATTCCCGCGTTTTTTTTGTTCCATTTGTTCAATTGCTTCGTCAGTCTTTCCGTAGGGACTTTCTATTTCTTTGTCAGGAAACAAACTTACTAAATAACCGTTTACTGTCTCCCGAGTTTTCCGACTATACATACCAATGCTTTCCGGTAAAAATAAGTCTCCAGCAGCAATATACAAAATTATTAGGGGTACAACTACTTTTCCAAAGTTTCTTTTCAACATAATAACACCTCGATTTATCTGTATTTTTACTGATATTTTGATTGATTTTTTCCTTGTTTAAATAGAATTATATCATCACTAATTAATTAATGACAACTTCACTATTACCGTGACTCTACTAGTTTATCTTGTTGATAATTTCTCCATTAATCTGTGTTAGTACTGATATTTTGATTGATTTTTTTGATTGTTTAAATAGGATTATATCATGACTAATTAATTACAAATTAACCAGTACTCTAATTATAGCAATTAATTTTTTTGTCAAAATTGATACAATTACTTATTAATAAGAAAAAATCATTTTAACTTGGTGGTATTTTCCTGATCTAGTCTTCGGATCAACTGCTAAAGTGCTTGTTTATAGCAATTCTCATACTGGTGAGGTACAGAGGTTATCCTTTTGAGGCAAGAGAGGCAAGAGAGTTAGGTACAACCTCATGAGTCCGAAAAATGCTATATAGAAATTTCCATGTTTTGGAACAGACCCCTAGCCTTGAACCCAACCAATTCCACGGCAAGATAATTTCAGTAGATGCAGGGGTGCAATAAACTTACTCAAAATTGCCAGCGAAAGCGGAGAGCGCCAAGAGAGGCTGTTTTTTGGTCAATAATCTTGAGTTATTGGGAGGCGCTCTCCGCCACTTCATAAGTTATTTGTGACCCCAAACCATTAACTGGTAAAGGCTGGCAATTTTGAGCAGGTTTTCTCTCGCGGCATAGGTATCTTGAGAAAAAGAAAGAAAATTAACCTTAGAAGAAAAAACAGGATAAACGCCCATTTGCCTCAACTCATATCTTGCACCAGAACTTATGTACTAAATTAACCTCAGAAAAAGTTCATTTCTCTTTAGCCTATATCTTGCAAAGGTATACCAATTTTTAAGCGTTGAGCATCAGTTCTTTAACTCATTACTCATTACTTCAAAACTCATTACTCAACCACAACCAGTAACATTAGGTAAAGATGCAAGATCTGAGTCAACCACTTCTAAGATTCTGGTTCACTATTAATAATTATTGTTAGCGTTTCTGGATTGATTTCTATATCTAAAATATTTGGCTGACAACAAATTTGGCAGTCTTCTACATAAGATTGATAACTACCTGTTGTTATGTCTATAAAAGTTGTGTTAATTTCTCCACAAAAGGCACAAGTATAATTAGCTGTGGTTTCTAAAGACATATATTTTCAAAGGTGGGATTGATTATCAGGATAATAAATTAAAAGGAAAGGAGAAAATCCTTTCCTTATTGTATCGCTCTCGAATTTTAACTGTGACTGCGCTTATGGGGTCACCCGCAAGCCTCGGATTTTAAATCTGGAGAAGGCTTTATTTGAATAATTGCCAAAATTATTAATTGCGATTACCATTTAAGCCCAGAGTTAAGCTATCAGGTGCGAGGAAATGATCTAAATGATAGGCTCTTTCTTCAGTTGATAGTAAGATTTGCTCATATAAATAACGGGTAGCGCGATCGCCTAAACTTTCTGCTTGAGCTGCTTGACTACGAATTACTTTAATAACTTCTTGTTCTGCCTTTAAATCGTGTTCAATCATGGTGCGAACGTCAAAAACTCCGTCTTCTTCTGGAGTAAAGCAAGTCAATTCAGCTAATTTACTAAAGCTTGCTGCTGGTACTCCTCCTAAGCCGTTGAGACGTTCTCCTAATTCATGAACATGTTCTTGGACTTCTTCGTATGATTCTTGGAAATATTGGTGTAATTGGTAAAATTCTGTCCCCTCTACCACAAAGTGATGTTTTTGATACTGTATGTAAAGAGCTTGGAAACTAGCCAAACTAATATTTAAGCCTTCGCATACTGGAGTGGTTACATTTTTGTCTAGTAAGATAGGGTTCTCTTTTATTTCTGTAAAATTTTGTACTAATCCTTGATTAGTTACCATTTGAGTCTATTCCTTAAAATTATTATCCTCTCTTCATTCTAGCTAATTTCCCTCAAAGTATTTCTTTTTCTTAATAACTGAGAATTTTTTCTATTTAGTGCTATACTGAAAAAAAGAAAATTATTAAGAAAGATTCTCAATTAGTCGAAAAAGATGTCAAATAGATATCAAAAGAGCAAAGAAACTCAACCAGTCAGTGTAAAAAATAGCGATCGCTGGCAAGTATATTATCGATTATTAGATTTAAACATCCCCTGCTCCTGTAGCCTTGGTCAACCCTTATTAATAGAACTGCATAGTCCATTAGTGGCGATTCAAGTTTGGCAAGTGCTTCGTCAAACCCAGATGAAGCGAGTTGATTTAATCAACTGGTTAGAAACTTGTTGGCAAACAGATTTATCCCAAATAGTAGTAGAGGAAAATAAGCAATGAAAACAATATCTAAAACATCTTTTCACAATCTAGAAGGGCAATTTCGAGGTTTTATCTATAAAGACGGATATAAAATTAAGTATTTGCGTTTAGAAGTAAACCAGAAAGAATACTGGGTCAAAGTACAAAAAGAGCAAAGAGAAGAATTAGAACAGGTATTAAAACCAGATATGTGGCTACAAGTAGCTGTAATAGCTAAAGTTTCTGATAAAACAGGAAAATTAAGCTTAAAAGCAGAATCAGTGGAGACACTTACAGATATTAAGAATAATTCTAGTAAAAAACCAAAGGCCACTAGTGAAAATAAATCTCAATCTCCAGGGAAATGTATTCTTATCTGTCAAAAATCTAACTGCTGGAAAAAAGGCGGAGAGGCAGTTTATCACGAATTAACCAATAATTTAGTTAAACATGGTTTAGAAGAAGAGGTGAAAGTTAAAAAGACTGGGTGCTTGAAAAAATGCAAACAAGGACCGAATCTAATCGTTTTACCGGACCGTGCCCATTATACTCAGGTACCATCTTCAAAAGTACCTAATTTATTGGAAGAACATCTAAATATAGGAAATGGCTAATTTAACTTGATGAATATATAACTATTTTACTACATTCCATAACGTTGCTTCACTCGGAACCACTAACTCACTATCTTGAGTAGTATAATTGATATCAGTATTCATTCCTAGAAATATAGGAATCGAAGCAACAAGAAAAGAACTACCTACAATTAAGCCAATCATAGCTACTTGAGAGGCTTCAATGTATTGACTTTTAATAATTTCTATTTTCTCGTGAGTTCTCATAATCCAGATATATCCCAACTCGTTTTCTTACTCTATTTTAACAAAATTCACTGTAAAAATTGTTACATTTCGTTGAGTTAAAAAAGAATCTCAATGGGTGATACTCAGATTTTGCATCTTTACCTAATGTTACTGGTGGGGGATGAATAATGAGTTTTGAAGTTTTGAAGTTTTGAAGTTTTGAAGTAAGAAGTTTTGAAGTAATGAGTTAAAGAATTAATGCTAAACGCTTAAAAATTGGTATACCTTTGCAAGATATGGGCTAAAGAGAAATGAACTTTTTCTGAGGTTAATTTAGCATTAGTAGGGTGTGTTAGGGCGCAGCCCGTAACGCACCATAATGACTCTTGAAGTGAAAGAAGTTTTGAAGTAATGAGTTAAAGAATTAATGCGATCGCCCTTAAAAATTGGTTGACCCTAAAGGCGTATTCAGACTAGATTTTGTAGGTTGGGCAGGGAGATAACCCAACATTAATGTTTAATTAATTATATAATTAAATATTGATGCAAATCCTTAAAAACCCTCTTTCTCCCCCTCTCCCCCCTCACAAGGGTAGGTTTTTTACCAAGAGCTTGTAGTGAGGTTGAGACAAAGAAGACAAGGAAGGAAAGTAGACAAGGAAGTATCTGTATTTTAGGGGTACATTAATGGGACAAGACGCTGTTTTAATTGTATTATCTCCCTTGTCTCCTTGTCTTCGTTCCTCCCTTGTCCCGTCCTCACCGAAATGTTAAAAACCTACCCTTATCAGCTCTCCCCCTCTCCCCCTCTCCCTGCTCCCCCTCTCCCTGCTCCGGTGCTCCCCCTCTCCCTGCTCCCTGCTCCGGTGCTCCCCCTCTCGCCTGTTGGCCTATTTAGTACTTTTGTATTTGCGTGCTTTGGTCTAAGACAAAGAGAATTTAGAATGTAAAACGGATATCTTACACTTTTAAGGAGATTTCCCTCATCTTTCCGCCCTCATGGAGACTCTCGCTAAACTGAGATCTTGCACCAGTACTTATGTACTAATTTAGCTGTCAGAAAAATTCATTCATTTAGTGGTTTCGGTGGATTTTTTGGTTCAAAAAAGTAAGTATAAATACTTAAAAAAACTCATTACTCATTACTCATTACTCATTACTCAACCATCACCAGCAACTTTTGGCAAAGGTGCAAGATCTGAGCTAAACCTCTCATCAGGTTAGCGATGAGAGGAAATGAGGGACCATTATTATGTTGCATAGTTGTATCCAGACGCCTTGTGAATAGGTTTACAGTATTTGTGACTAATACCTTGAACTGTTTGGTTAGCAGTTTTAATGTTAAAACTACCTGTTGTTGGGTAGGTCTGGAGCATTACTGCTCCGTTCCCCCTCAACATTAGTTTTTGAAGGTTACTAACCTTTTTGACATCACCGCCAAAGAGTTGCTCTAAATATTCTCTGTCTCAGATTCCTAACATTACGACGAATCCTGACCCAATCAATATTGTGCCACTTCTTATTGTCGTTTGTTCCTTGAGTTACGATTACATTTGACTGCATCTATCTTTTCCTTTTTGGTTCGGTTTCCTTACTTCGTAATATGAGCTGATTTCACCTGGTTAAGTGGGCACTTTTTCAAGTTGGGTATTCCCTATCTGACAGGTTATTTATTACCCTTGTCTTTCGACTGTCAGCCTTCGCTTTTTAACCATCCTTTACCCTCTAAGGGATTCCGCTTTGCTGGCGCGAGAGCCTACTCCTAGATTATTCCAAGAGACCTTATAGGGCTTATCCTGTTTCACATCTTTTGAGATCCGATGACCTTATCCTTCTGCTATACTCCGAGGGATTTATTGGTAGTCTAAATATACGTCAGAAAATAGTATATTCTTTTGGCACAGGTCGTTAAATCCTACACCTTTATCCCCATCCAACCCAGGTCATCTTTACCTGATTGGTCTAGCCTGACGAAGCTTACACAGATTCACTTTCGTTAGGCTTAGTCATCTTACCCTAGCCACTCGTCTTGTGAGATGACTCCACGCCACAAATGACATTTAACTCTCTAGCTGTGAGACTCTACCGTTACCAGTAACGCCCCTTTGAGCGGGTACAGCCTTGACTACTAGGCTGGGAACTTTCTGAGAGTTCCACTCAAAGGATGCAACTTTCAGGTCGCACTTTCTGACTGCTACTCTACCGACATAAGTTCCTGTTTTCGTAGCCTTTAGTTACAACCGCTTTGACAATATCTCCTGTTTGAAATTAACGAGAATAAAAAAAGGAGCATCTGTAGAAATATTAAAGCGATTTACCAATAGTCATGACTTAAAAGATAGCTTGATTAATATAGGTTGTGGCAAAAAGGGAACGCCAATTGTTACTTTACGTTTAGTGGAAATTAGGTCAAAAAATAAATGGCATTCGTACTTAACATCAGTAATAGATTCTCAAATTTTACCTCCTCATGTAGTGGCTAATTTATATGGTAAACGTTGGCGAATAGAGGAAGCATTTAATATAGTAAAAAGATTATTGGGGTTAAGTTATTTATGGACAGGTTCAGTTAATGGAATTAAATTACAAATATGGGGGACTTGGCTATTTTATGGAGTATTAATAGACTTAGGAGATGCGGTAGCAGAGGAATTATCATTACCATTTGATTCAATTTCAATAGAAATGATATATAGAGGATTATATCACTTTATAGTTGCTTATAATAAAGGGGAGGCAAAAGACGTGGTTAAATATTTTTCATCTCCAGAAAGTAAGCGTTCAGGGGGGAATGAAAATATTGAACATTAGGAACAATCTCTCTCACTGTGTCTAATTCTTGCTTATTAAAGCCTAAATCATCAAAAAATTCTGAAGCCAATTCAACGCGCTCTTCATAACGGACATCTCACGGTGGCTTCGATTCGCTTCGCCACCCGTGTCCTCATCTTTTATGGCTTTTTCTATCACATCAGAAAATCCTTTGTGCTAATAATTCGCTTAGGGTATAATCTGTATAAGAAAGATGCCGATAGTCTTGAAAACATTTAGAAAAATTTTCTGTAATTTTTAACTTTTTATCTAATTCTGCTATTAAGATAATACCCGCATTTGAGGTAATAAGTCCATCACTAAAATCTGCAATAATTTCTTTTCTCTGTTGCTTTTTAAAATATAATTCTTGTCTTTTTTTATTACTCATTTACTTTATTTAATAGAATAAAATTAATGTCAAACTATTTAAATTATACCAAATAAAATTATTTTGATAATATTTAATTAAGGGTATTTTCTAAGAGTTAGCCGAGATTTTTATTTCCCTCAAATAAAAATTTTTCTTGGTTCTCTCAAACCTTATTTTGTTATCGAGCTTTTTTACAGAGTGTTGTTTTCCAAAGAGGAGCTACATCTAGGTTAAATCGTTATTCTATAAAGCTTCTGAAATTAGCGATCTCGAAGAGATCGAGAGCGAAGCTCAGTGCGCAAAGTTTGTGAGAAATGCGGGTAACCATAGAGCTACAAACTGGCGAGGTATTTGTAGGTGTGATGGCTTTTAAAACGTAGTTTGATTAGAACTAAGACTGGTCAACTATAGGCTTTTGCAAGCCCCCACTATAATCGGTACTCCGATGATCGTGGTGGGATGTTGACGGGTGTACTCATTTTTTTAAGTAGGGCTTGCTGAATAAGTATAAAACTGTTACTGGATATAGGTTTGATCTGGTTCTCTTGTAAAAAAAAGTGCCACGTAGTAGGGGCGCAAGGCTTGCGCCCTTTGCTGATACTTGCGCCCTTTGCTGATACTTGCGCCCTTTGCTGATACTTGCGCCCTTTGCTGATGCTTGCGCCCTTTGCTGATACTTGCGCCCTCATTTATTATGCTGAAACCTAAAACCTAACACCCACCTCAGCCTATTTATTCTTGAGATTGAAGATAACTTTGGTAGCCCAAACTATCTAACTTATCTTGTTTAGCTAAAACCATTGCCGAAAGTTCCTCTCTATACTTTTGTACCTTAGAGAGTAAAGTTGAGTCAGAAGTAGCTAAAATTTGTACAGCTAATAAACCTGCATTTTTAGCATTGCCAATAGCTACTGTTGCCACGGGAATACCTCCAGGCATTTGCACAATAGAATAGAGAGAATCAACCCCTTGTAGATGACGGGAGGGGACAGGGACACCAATTACTGGTAAAGGGGTTAAAGCTGCTACCATACCAGGTAAATGAGCAGCGCCTCCGGCACCAGCTATAATCACCTTTAACCCTTTAGTATGGGCAGAGGTGGCATAATCAAACATTCTTTGGGGAGTACGATGGGCAGAAACAATCGCCACTTCTGTAGGCACACCAAATTCTGCACAGATATCAATAGCTGCTTTCATAGTGGGTAAGTCAGAGTCACTGCCCATAATAATCCCAATCATTGCTGCTTTGTTTGTATTTACCGTCATTAGATTTTAGATATATGAATCAAGATTTAAAAATAATTCGTGCGCTAATACCAGGATATCAGGAATTACAAGAAATTACCGTAGATAGCAAAGGTTTAATTATCTCTCAACAAGCTTGGGTTGATAAGTTTGATGATAAATATATTGTTATTGATTTAGAGGGTGATTGGCTATCTCTAGGAGGTGTGGACTTACAAATCAATGGCGGTTTAGGCTTTGCTTTTACCGATTTAACCACAGTAGAACCTTTAGGGAAAATTGCTGAATACTTAGCAAGTCAAGGTATAGACGCCTTTTTGCCCACAATTATCACTACAGATTTAGCAAAAATCAAGACTTCTTTATCAATAATTGCCGATTATATGAGTCAACAAGATTCTAGACACTCTCAAGTCTTGGGGGTTCATTTAGAAGGACCTTTTTTAAATCCTGAAAAAAGAGGTGCCCACCCTCCACAATATCTCTTACCCCTAACTTTGGAAAATGTCTACAATCTTTTAGGAGAGTATACCTCAATTATCAAAATTATCACTCTAGCACCGGAACTAGATTCTACAGGTACAGTTATTCCCTATTTAGTTAATGAGGGTATTGTAGTTAGTTTAGGCCACTCTCTAGCTACTAGTGAAGAAGCAAAACGGGCATTTAGCCAGGGAGCAACTATGGTAACTCATGCTTTTAATGCTATGCCTAGTCTTCACCATCGTCAACCAGGTTTATTAGGAGAGGCAATTATTGACTCTAGGGTTAAATGTGGTTTAATCGCTGATGGTTATCATGTTTGCCCCACTATGATGCAATTACTCCTAAAAGCTAGTACTTATGAAGATGGTGTGTTTTTGGTGAGTGATGCTTTAGCGCCTCTGGGTTTGGGTAATGGATGTTATCCTTGGGACAATCGCCAAATAGTAGTAAAAGATGGAACTGCTAGATTAGAAAATGGAACTTTAGCTGGTACTACTTTACCTCTTTTGGCATCTGTAGAAAATTTAGTTAAATGGGATATTTGTGATGTACCTGTGGCTATCTCCCTAGCTACTACTTCTCCTCGTCAAGCTTTGTCTTTACCTATGATGTCACCAGGACAACCTGCTCGTTTTTTACGCTGGCATTGGGATAATGTTAATCATCAGTTAAGTTGGTCGAGAATTAAGTTAACAAATTATTAGCATCTAGATTATTATCTTAAGTGTAAATAAAAGCTAGTTATTTCCTTCTCAGCGAAAAGCTAAACAAATAAAATATCTATAGGGTTAAACTAATGCAATGGCTTACTTCTCAACCTATTGCCCATCGAGGTTTACACAAAGGTCCAACCATTCCAGAAAATTCCCTTGCTGCTTTTGAAGCGGCTATTAATCATCATTATCCCATTGAGTTAGATATTCAGTTTATGTCTGATGATAATATAGCTGTTTTTCATGATGATAATTTAGAAAGAATGACTGGTGTTCAAGGGAAAATTTCAGAACAAACGGCTGAAACTATCAAAAAAATAAGGCTTTTAGATACTAATCAATTTATTCCTCTATTAGAAGATGCTTTATCTTTAATTGATGGACAAGTACCAATTTTATTAGAAATCAAAAATACTGGTTCTGCTGGTAAATTTGAAGAAATTTTACTCAAAAAATTACAACCATATCGAGGGGAGTTGGCGATTCAATCTTTTAATCCTTATTCTCTCGCTTGGTTTGTGGAAAATGCTCCTCACATTACTCGTGGTCAATTATCCACAAATTTTTACAATCAACCTTTACCTTGGTATAATCAGGTTTTACTAACTAATTTAATGTTTAATTGGCTCAGTAAACCTAATTTTATTGCCTATGATATTCGCTTTTTGCCCAATATTGCTACTCAAATAGCTAAGCGTATTTTTTCTTTGCCAATTATCGCTTGGACAATCCGTAGTGAGACAGAATTGTCTCAATCTCGTCAATATGCTGATAATGTAATTTTTGAGTACATAAATTTTAAAAATTAAATTGCGCTTGTCATCAGGCTATTTATCCTTCGGATTGGGAGAGGATTGCTTGTACAATACGTGCAATATTTCTGGCATCATCTATACCTCGATGATGTACACCATCAAGGGGTAGATTAAGCATTGAGCATTAATTCTTTAACTCATTACTCATTACTCATTACTCATTACTCATTACTCATCCACAAGTAACTTTGGATAAAGATGCAAGATCTGAGTGTAATGCGTCTTAGCATATCAAAAAATTTATAACCTGAGAAAGAGTTTTAATGAGTATTGTTGCTCAAAATCAGCCAAAAGATGTTTACATTTTCAGTATTTTTAACTAGAATAGAAGAAAGAAATAAAAAAATAATATCAAAAAAAACATCATGGATAAACAATTACATCAATTAACTTTAGCGATCGCCAGCAGCTTTGTGGTAACTTTACTATTTTTAATAGACCTGGGCGTATTTAGCCAAAACAAAGGAAAAGTAGCTCAATTACCTAAGCAAATCATCTTCTTAGAAAACATAGAATAAATTTCAGAAATAAATTTCAGAAATAAATTTCAGAAATAAATTTCAGAAATAAATTTCAGAAAAAGTAACTATAGCTGAGAGTCAAGATAAAAGTTAATTGCCCCGCAAGAATAAAGAAGTAAATAATCATTCTAGGCTTGAAAATAGACAACATTAAGCCAATAGCTTTGATGTCAATCATGGGACCAAATACCAAAAATGCTAGTAAAGAACTATTAGTAAAGGTAGAAGCAAAAGAAAGTGCAAAAAAAGAATCAACAGTAGAACAAATAGAAACAACGGCGGCAAGCAGCATCATCGCTAAAATAGAACTAATAGTACCTTGACCAAGAGTAACAATAAACTCTCTAGGTACGAACATCTGAATAATAGTGGCGATCGCACTGCCGATAATCAAAATGCTACCTAAATCCCGCAATTCCTTAATAATATTATTTAAAAATGAGGGTAAAAATTTTGGTTTACTTGTTTTATTGAGCAATTCTTCATCTAACTTTTGTATATTTCCCAACTCATCAGTTAAAAAACTTCCTCTCTCTAACAGGGGAGATTTTTTTTCCCTACCACTATCTCCAGCTACCTGGCGATTAGCAAATTTAGTGGTAAGACGTTTAGCCAAAAGATTATTTAGCAAAGGACGTGAATCCTTTTGAATGCTAAAAATACAAGCTATAATACTAGCAATTAACCAAGAAAAAAGAATTCTCAACCAAACTATCTCAGGCTGATCTCGAAAAGCTACCCAAGTAGACCAAATTACAATAGGATTAACAGTAGGTGCAGCTAATAAAAAGCCAATGGCTACAGAGGTAGGTAACCCCTGAAGTAAAAAGCGTCTAGCAACGGGAACATTGCCACACTCACACACGGGAAAGAAAAAGCCGATAAAACTTCCAAACAAAGAACCAATAATAGGATTACGAGGCATTCTTCTGGCAAATTTTTGTTCATCAACTAGTAACAATAGGGTAGTTGATAGTATTGTTCCTAAAACTAAAAAGGGAATCGCTTCTACAAGGAGACTGAGAAAAATAGTGAAGGCATCTTGGAATTTACTCATTTATAGTATTTAAACCTATATTAATATTACTAAAATTAGCTTTTTTTAGTAATTATAGTTAAACAGGAAGTATGAGATTTATTGGAGATTGAGAGAAAAAAATATGTTAAGCTGAGAGTAAATAACATATAACTAAATCTATTAATACTCGATTATTTAAATAAAAACTATGAAGCGTAACTCTACTAAATATGCACCACCTCGTCCCGGTCCTTCTCGTAACTCTTCTAAGCCATCCTTTTTGAGTCAGCTTAGTGTAGCTACTATTGCTTTATTTGGAGTAATATTCGTCATGGGGATTGGTGTAGGTATCGCTTTTAGTTCTACAGCTACTTTGAATCCAGAAAACGTAGCCTCTCGTGAAGTAATAGACAGGAGTGCGCCAGACCCAGAATTATGCGTTCAGTTCGGTGCTAGTGCTATTGTAACAGATATGCGTGTTTTTCTCACTCTTAATCCCTTCAATGTGTATGTTACTCAACCACTGATGACTCCAGGGTGTGTATTGCGCCGTAATAACTGGTCAATTTTAGAAAAAGAAAATTTAGTAACTCAAGAACAAGTAAGAGACTGTAAACACCGTATGAATACCTTTGGTTATACAGGAACTTTAGAAGCAACCCCAGCGATAGACTGTATTTATCAAAATAATGCAGCCGGAAATCTCTTCCTAAATCGTCCTGGGAATTTAGGTCCAGTTAGAGAAACTGAAAAATTCTAAAAGTAGGGTGTGAACTGCGCGGAGCGCGTAACGCACCATAATGAGTAATGAGTAATGAGTAATGAGTAATGAGTAATGAGTAATGAGTAATGA
>NZ_JALKVM010000422.1:0-5025 GCF_057440575.1 Johannesbaptistia floridana | reverse complement strand
ATTTCTATATTTATTGGACTAAAGTCCAACTACGAACCTATAATTTCTATATTTAAGTAGGTAAGTAAAATTAAACGTAAAATAGAAAAAATTTTGAAATAGTCTAAAACCCTTACCTGCTCCCGTGCTCCCTTGCGCAGTCTCAACAGGGGATTTAGGCAAAACCTACGCAGTATTGGTGCCTAACCGCGAGAGAAAACCTGCTCAAAATTGCCAGCCTTTACCAGTTAATGGTTTGGGGTCACAAATAACTTATGAAGTGGCGGAGAGCGCCTCCCAATAACTCAAGATTATTGACCAAAAAACAGCCTCTAAGGCGCTCTCCGCTTTCGCTGGCAATTTTGAGTAAGTTTATTGCACCCCAACCTACAAAATATAATATACAATATATGTAGTTACAAAAAAAAGGGGATTTTGTATGCAATGAGCCGTCTACCAAAATTAGCTAAACCTCACCGCCAAATCAAACTATTCATCAAAAGAGCAAAAAAAATAATTTGGTTGGGCTTAGTTTTGTTACTAATAGTGACTGGTTGTACAAAAATTACTGAAGCTCCACCCCATCAACCTCAACAACAGCAAATGATTCAAGCTGTTTGGCTAAGCCATCTTGGTAATGCTTTTTATGCCTACACGGGGAGACTGGATAATGTTTTTCATCAAATATCGAGTTTAAATTTTAATCGAGTTTACGTTAGTGTTTACAATAATGGTATAACCTATCCAACTAAAGTTAGCTATCGCAATGGTGAAACTAGGTTACCTTTGTTTAATCTGTTAAGCGCAGCGATTTACCAAGGTAAACGCCAAGGGTTACAAATTTATGCTTGGTATGAATATGGTTTAATGCTTCATCCTGATGACTCTCTAGCTAAACAGCATCCTGAGTGGTTATTAGCAGATGGTAAAATTGTTAATGATTGCGTTTGGATGGATCCTAGTAATTTAGAAGTACAAAAGTATTTTAAAGATTTATTTACCGAAGTAGCTTACTTATATCCTAAGTTATCAGGAATTCAACTAGATGACCATTGGTCCGTGCCAAGGGAATTTGGTGACTATAGTAATCAATTAACTCAATTAACAGCTCAAGTTGCTGCCACTATTAAAAAAATCCAGCCTGACTGGATAATTTCTTTGTCTCCTAATCCTCCAGGTTTTGCCTATAACAAGTATAATCAAAGCTGGCTCAATTGGGTATATGAGGGTTATATTGACGAGGTGGTTGTACAAATTTATCGCTCTACTAGTGTAGAAGTTAATCAAACTTTACCTCATTCTGGTTTATCAGAGGCTAGTAAACATGTACCTGTTGCCGCAGGTATTTATACTGGCTTTAGTGGTAATGGTTTAGATATTAAATCCTTAGAAGAAGTTCAAAAACAAATAAAAGTAGTACAAAATCAAGGCTATGGTTATTCTCTATTTACTTATGAGTATACTTTTAGTTTTCTCCGCTTAGCTAGAACTAAGACCAAAGAATCTTTCTTTAAATCGTAAGAAAACGAACAAGCGATCGCCGGAGCTAAGGTTGTGTAACTCAACAATATTAATGTTGGGTTTCGTGACAAGGGCCCAACCTACATCAATACTGATTTTTATTTTACTTCAATTGTAACTTACATAAGACTAAAGGCGATCGCTTGGAATAAGATCCCCCTCAATCCCTTACCAAGGGGTACTTTTTATCATACTAATTATAATTTACACTAGATTAAAGGCGATCGCACTCTTGTAGGTTGGGTCCTTGGTAACGAAACCCAACATTACCCCTATCAACATTTAATTTCTATATTTATTGGACTAAAGTCCAACTACGAACCTAGTTTTTAACTGGGGTATATAAAGTTCGGGTGAATACTTACGATAAAAATGTCTTTTTGAGAAGAAAAACATTCCTAATTAATACCGAGTTTCTCAGCAGGATAAACAAAAGGAGAACCTGATAAAATACCTTCACAAATTAAATCTAACCCGGGATCTACTCCTGGTAGCAATTCATCGAGTTTACTAATATTAATTTTATAGGGAGGTTTTCCCTCAACAGGCTGCATCAGCTTTAGAGGAATCATCCTTCTAAAAAAGAAATGATAGGCGTATTTACGAGCGCGAATTAACTGTTCTCCGGTAACTCTACTCTTAATTGGCAAACTATCTAAGGCTTGAAAATAAGCAGATGGTGTAGACGGGTCTATAGTTATACCTTTGCCACGAATCCAGGCTTCACCACCCACAATCACTGGAATACCAAAACTAGTTAATTCTACCCCCGTTTTCGTGCCGTAAATTATCACCGAGTCACAGCGAAACATAGCCGCGTAGGTACTTACGGGACTTTCTGGAGGAATAATATATATATTCGGAGGTAATTCTGGCCAAACTTTAGTAATTTCTGGTAACAAAGGTTGTCTAGAAGGGAGAGTTCCTCGAATTTCTGCTGGGTGAATCCGAATTAAGAGTTGTAAATCTGGTCGATTAGCAAAGTATTTGATAGTTTCTAAAACCCAAGTTAACATATTGGGGAAGGCATTGGCTCGATAGTGTAGTTGAGCATCCCACATAACGTTAGTTAACATACCGATGATGGGTTTTTGTAAATCTAAACCCATAGTTTGGGCGATTTTTTCAATTTCCTCATCAGGTTTCTCGTGAAACCAAATCCAATCGCGACTTCCAGACCAACGGCTTTTGAGATAGTCGAGGATTTCTGTTTCTTTGGTTTCATCCCAGGGGATATTCTCCCAGGTTTCTGGTGGTTCTGCTAACATTGTATGGTGATAAGTATCATCATGACTGAAAATAAAGCACTGTTTGCGATAGGCTACATTCCAGTTGACTACTCTTACAGGTTTTTTCCCCTCAGGGCGATCGCGACACACCTCCCCGATGATACCATGGGGTAAATAAATACCATGATTAAAACAAGCTGCTGTAAATTTTTCTTGTTCTATTAGATGGTTAGTTGCCCAAGCAGTTAATAATGCTCCTTCAAAATAACGCCTGACTATCACTTCTGCGAAGGGTTCATTCTCTAAATTACCACTAGCAAAGTAGCGTAGTGCTCCCGCGTAGGCGTGTTCTCCAATTGCCCAATTCCCATAACGATAGTTAGGAATATCAGCTAAAGGAATAGACTCAGCGATACTTTTAGCGTCTTGATGATTAGCTGGGGTTAACAAGTCACTGTAGAGATGAATTTTTAACCCCAATGGTTCAAAAAAACGACGTCCTGCTTTATAACAGTCTTTACACTTTGCTTTTTCTAACTCGTAATTAGCTATTACTGATTCATCAATATCTATTTTTTGAAGATTCATACAGGCAGGGAGTAACTTATCACATAACAGGATATGAACATTGGCACCTCTTAGGGTTAAAGCTACAGCTAAAAGGCTTTCTGGTAGAGACATTGGTAGTAAGCCACCTATTGAAGTTCCAATCAGTATGGGTGGACCTTCTGCCGCCTTTGCTTTCGCCTTTGACCACAAATCTGGATTAGTTGCTAGTTTTGTTTCCCAATCTGGCCAATTAACCACCCGCGGTGGTGGCGAAGTAGTGGGGGATTTACTAACAAAACTCTTTAGTTTACTCCACAGTGACACGATTGTTTTACTCCCTACTGGATTTAACTACAAGCTTTGATATCCTGCTAAGGTTAATTGAGCTGTTTTTTGCCAAGAGAATAGCCTAGCACGCTCTTGTCCTTTTGCCAACATGGTTTGGCGTTGATTTTCGTCTTCTACAACTAATTTTAAGCTAGTTATCAAGCTTTCTACTACATCTGATTCAAAATATATAGCCGCTTCTCCCACCACTTCTGGTAAAGAAGAAATCGGACAACAAATAACTGGACAGTTACACACCATGGCTTCTAACAATGGTAACCCAAAACCTTCGTAACGACTAGTATAGACTAAGGCTTGAGCGTCTAAATATAATCTTTTTAGTAGAGAATCGTCTCCTGCTAGATAAATAAAATTATCTCCTAAGTTATTTTCATTGATTAATTCTTGTTCGGGAGGAGTAAAATTACTAGTTCCTCCAAAACAAATTACGTTAAAATGTTTAGCTAACCATGTATCTTGGGCAAAAGCTTTTACTAAGATAGGAAAGTTTTTATATTTAGAACGTGTTCCTACGTATAAAAAATAGGGTTTACCTTGGGCCTTTTCTGGGAGTTTACTAGGTATAACTGTGTCAATTTTAGTTGCCCATGGTGTTAAAACTATTTTACTTTCTTCTATGTTAAGAATTTCTAATAAATCTTTTTTGGTATTGAGAGAATTAACAAAAACTAAATCAGCTTTTTCTACTAGAATTTTTTTATCTCTGATTTGTGGTTGAAATCTTTCTAAGTTATTTAAAAATTTCTCTAAAATTAAATCATGAACTGTTATGGCTAATTTATGATACTTTACATCCTGTAAAAGGCTGGCATTGTAATAAGTAGGGTGATAAATATCATAGTTTTTTTGCCAATTAAATAACTTGAAAAATCTTGAATTTAATTGAGAATTATTAACCCAAGGAAAAGACCAATAGCGCCAAAGTTGAGAACGATAATCAGAGATATCATAACTATCTAAATGCCAACCTCTATACCAAGCGAGGGAACATTCGGGAGATTGGGATAATTCTCGCATTAACTCGATAAAAATACGTGAAATACCGCCAAACTTTTGAATAGCAAACATCTGATGATCGTAAAGAATTTTCATCTTTCCGCCCTCATGGAGACTCTCGCTAAACCTCTCATCAGGTTAGCGATGAGAGGAAATGAGGGACCATTATTATGTTGCATAGTTGTATCCAGACGCCTAGCTCTAGCAGGATGGCTTGGATTTAATGGCTTTTTGTGGGAATCTAAAACGAAAACTCGCATGAGTTTAACTCCTATTTCTAGGGTAAAGGTCGCCTCGTCAATGTTTTTAAAGTTTGTCAAGTTAACAGCACTTCTTTAGCCCAAATAGAGATGTTTAACTGTTAACCACAGTGCTACAAACTGGCGAAGTATTTGTAGGTGTG
>NZ_JALKVM010000421.1:0-39725 GCF_057440575.1 Johannesbaptistia floridana | reverse complement strand
CCCATTCTTCGGCTTGCGCCCATTCTTCGGCTTGCGCCCATTCTTCGGCTTGCGCTACCTAGTTTTTTTATTCAGTTGGCGATCTTTTCATTCATAAGCGTGAGGTAGATAAGCGATCGCTCCTCATACTAGACTTAGAATGTAAATACTGAATTTGAGCTAATTGTGTTGTGGTGCGTTACACTTCGTTAACGCACCCTACGTAGCTGAAAAGTTATTGCCAGTTATTTTTATTAATTTCAACGTAAATCAGTAGTAGGGGCGCAAGGCTTGCGCCCATTCTTCGGCTTGCGCCCATTCTTCGGCTTGCGCCCATTCTTCGGCTTGCGCCCATTCTTCGGCTTGCGCCCATTCTTCGGCTTGCGCCCATTCTTCGGCTTGCGCCCATTCTTCGGCTTGCGCCCATTCTTCGGCTTGCGCCCATTCTTCGGCTTGCGCCCATTCTTCGGCTTGCGCTACCTAGTTTTTTTATTCAGTTGGCGATCTTTTCATTCATAAGCGTGAGGTATATAAGCGATCGCTCCTCATACTAGAGTTAGAATGTAAATACTGAATTTGAGCAAATTTAATCTCCACAAGCTTTTTACTCATATCTTGCACCAGAACAAAAGTACTAAATAGGCCAACAGGCGAGAATCAATTTTTAAGGGATTAGGATCCATTCTTTTACTCATTACTCATTACTCAACCCCCACCAGTAATTTTGGGTAAAGATGCGAGGGTCTGAGTTTTAGCCACCTTGTCACCACGTCAGTTTTTGTCAACTTATAATTGACAAAAATTCAATATAATTATTCATTGTCAAAATAAAACGGACACAATATAATTACTAAGAAAATGATCTAAATCTGGTGTAGGCAAATCAGGAATTTTCGCCTCCTCATCCCAACGTCTCAGTTGAATCGCCTCGGCAGCATAGGGTAATTGATAAAATTCCTCAGCTGCGGTTAGAGAAAATACTCCTCCCTGCCTGATTAAACTTTGCTGAGATGCCGGAGAAAGAGAGGACCAATAATCAGATTCTACAGCACAAAGATAACGTTTAGCTTTTACATGCAGTCTAATCGGTTCAGTTACTTCTTCTCCGAATAAATCCCCAAGAATATCCAAAGCGCTTTCCTCATGGCGATCGCCAATTCCTTTTAAATGACCCAAATCATGAAGTAAACAGGCCATAATCATTGTCGGTGTAGCTTCAGCCTTTTCAGCTAAGTAAGCACATTGAAGGGCGTGTTCTAGTTGGGATACAGCTTCACCACCATACTGTTTTTGTCCTTGGGTTAGTAGAATTTCTTTAATTGTTTTTAAGCTCATAGTTTAGCAATATTCTCCTCTGCTAACCTAAAAGACAGAGTCATCCCGGCGCCACTTAAACCATTGACAATAGTCACTCCCGATTCAGGGTCTCCCATATACTCGGTTTTTCCGGGTAATTTAGCATAGATTCCATGCCAAGTCTCTGCTATCTTTAATTCTGGTACATGAGCAAAGCCTTGTAAATAATCTAGGATATATTGATTAATAAAATCACGATCAAAAGGATCGAGGGTTAATCCATATTCATGGGAGTCTCCAATGATTAATTCCCCTAGTCCATTTTGAGACATCATTACATGGATATGCCATTCAACAAAATGAGGTGTTTCTGATTTAATTCTCTCTTTAAGAGCCTCTAGAGAGGTACAATCAGCAAAGGAACTATAATGAGTTAGGGTTAAACCTCCACAGAGGGATGGTCCTAATTTCCAGCTATTTGGTTGAGGGGAAGTGCGCATCATTTGCAACTTAACTTTAGTCATGCCTGAAGCCGAATAGATAGAGGGGTAGAGAGTTTCAAAGTCACTGCCACTACAGATAAATATTTTTTCTGCTCGCCAAATCTCATCCCCTGCTTGAATCTGTGGATAGTTAATCCCTGTAACGGCGGTATTAAATCGAAATTCTACTTGATATTTCTCTTCAAGTAATTTTGCTAAAGAGGCGATCGCTTCTCGGGGATCTACGGTACATTCTGTGCTGCTGTAGAGTGCTCCAAGTAATCCTCTAGTTACTGCTGCTGGACTTTTATCGGCGACTTCCGAGGCAGTAAGTAGAGATACATTTCCCTCGGTTTCTTTAGCTACAAATTCTTCTAATACCGCCATTTCATCTTCTCTATAGGCTAAATGAAGAGAACCACAGGTATCTAGTGTAAATGGAGCATTTGACGCTGTTTCCTGCCAAATTTCTCTACTTCTCATCGCTCTTTCTCTGAGATAGCCTTGAGGTTGACCAATTGGCCAAACCATACCAAAATTACGAATAGAAGCCCCTACTGCATAGCTATTCCGTTCAAATACTACTACTTGCAGACCTTTTTTCGCAGCGGCTAAAGCATGGGCTAAACCGACAATTCCGGCACCTACTATAGCGATATCTTTATAGTTATTCATGGTTTTATGTAATAATTGCTGGGAGTTCTTGTAATGTGTTAATTAGATAATCATGGGGATGTGCTGCTAATTCTTGGTTACTATGGGTACCACTAGTAACACCTATAGCCATCAGACAGTGAGCATTTTTACCCGCTGCTAAATCTGAGGGGGTATCACCCACAGCGATTACTTCTTGAGGGTTAGTTATCCCTAGTTTATACATAGCTTTTTGAATCATAAAAGGTGCGGGGCGTCCTTCTTGATTGTATATTTCTGAAGGTGTAATAGAAGCTTGAATTAAACTATTTTCTGAACCTATATAATTACTATCTAAACCCTGATTCCACCCTAAACGATTTAAAATAATATCTGTTACTTCTCGATAAAAACCCGTGTTAAGAGCTATTTTTATTCCTTGGCTTTTTAACCAGTAAAAAGTATCTAAACAACCTAAGGTGGGTTCTATTGGTTGAGTTTGATAATATTCGTTTAATATTTGTTTAAATTGAATGTAGCTCGATTCTACTTTTTGATTATAATCGGGAGTATCTGTTCCTATTTGTTCTTGCCAGAGAACCTCGAATACTCGGCGCTTAGGTAACCCCATCATAGAGTTTACTTTTTCTGTGGAAGCTTTTAAACCACTGTTAGCTGCTGCTTGTTGAAAACATTGAAGAACTTCAGAGTTATCTTTTACTGTTGTTCCTGCCATGTCAAAAACAATCAAACGAGTTTTTAGCATTGTTAATATTGATTTTTAGTATAATTACTTCTTTATTTTAGCTGTTATTATAGTTACAATTTATCTTTTTTTAGATTAATTTAATATTTTATTATTTTGTGTAAAATCAAAATTATGTAGTGTAACATACATATTCAAGAATTGGGTATTTATTTGCGAGTAGTAACTTTAGATCTAAGGCTAAGATATTTGATCTAGTTTAGAGAAAAGAAAAGAGATAACCAAACTTTTCGGATCCATAAACACCCACATGCCAAACCACAATGCCCAGTTCCTCAGAACGCCCGAACGACATACTATAATATATGGGAAGTGTGCTTTTGGGAAATATTTATTGAAAGTTAATCCTGAATAGCTCAACCAGCTTTGTCTTTTTCCCCAACCTATACTATCTGCAAACTTTACATATACATCATGTTAAATAGTTGCTCCGCCGTTTCTACAATATCAGATCTCTCGATCTCAGGAAAGAACTGTTTAATCACACAATAGGGTTGAGAGGGTTTACCTTCGTCTACAGCTAAAAAGGTTTTACCGAAACCACCTTTTCCAATGAGTTTTAAGGGCCGATAACGTTCTTGGAGGAGTAGAGTGTTACCGCATTTGTGGCAAAATTTACTAGTTGGGAGATTAGTAGTAAGACAATCAGGATTAATACACTGATTCATGGTAACTAGAATAATCTATTTATAGCTTATATTAGCATGAAATAGAGATAAAAAGTGCGATCGCCCATTACTTCTACTCCTTTAAATATATTTAACTCATATCTTGCACGCAAGTGCAAAAGTACTAAATAGGCCAACAGGTGAGAATCAATTTTTAAGGGCGATCGCATTAATTCTTTAACTCATTACTTCAAAACTCAACCACCACCAGTAACATTAGGTAAAGATGCGAGGGTCTGAGTTTAAGGCCAGCTTTGTTGGGTCTGAAATGTTCAATGTAACATATTACTACAAATAACCAATTGAGCGATCGCTTTTCATCGCTTAGAGTGAGTATTTTCCTCACCAGAGAGGAGTTATACAGTGGCACCAAACCCTATTGCTGTATAGTACACTAAAGAGTGCGGCTAAATAGCTAGATAATGTCTTCGGCATCCCACTAGAAATCATCTTCTGACAATTGAGCTATCTTCATTATTGAGGGAATAGAGATAATTTTATGATCATGGCCAGTCATGGTAACTGCTATAAATAAATATATTCACGAAGCAAGATTATCAAAAAGGATTTCAGTTGCAGCTTTATGTAGTATTTAAGGTTAAATTGATAAATCAAGATTTTCGGCTCTGGTGCGATCGCTCATTCCTTCTGTTTCTTATTATATATTTAAGGCCAGCTTTGTCGGGTCTAAAACCCTAAGTGTAATGCACCATTTTTTTTATAAGTATAATAGATAGAGGGATCTTTTCTCCTTAACAATGAGTGCAAAAATCGCTATGTTGTTGGGTTTCGTGACAAGGGCCCAACCTACAAACTATAGCTACCATAAATCTTTTAAAATATTTATTTAATATTTTCTTAGATATCTTTTTATTTCTTACTAGCCCAATTTCTTTATCTTTTCTTTAGAAATCAAAACCAGTTCTTAACCAAAACTTAACCTTAGAGAATTAAACTAATCTGTAAAATCACAGATAAATTAAAACACTTTATTAAGTATGTCTAAAATATTTAGAAGGTTTATGGCTAACTTTTTAGCCGCATTCTTAATAGTAACTTTGGTTGCCTCCTGTACTAATGTAGAGAATACAGGTACAAATCAGGGAGCTACACCTGTAGCTAATGCAGGAGGGGGAGAGACAATTACAGTATACACAGCCCTAGAAGACGATCAAATTGCTACCTATTTACCATTATTTGAAAAACAACATCCTGATATAAAAGTCAACATTGTTAGAGACTCCACAGGAATAGTAACCGCTAAACTCCTAGCAGAAAAAGATAATCCCCAAGCAGATGTAATCTGGGGAACAGCAGCATCTAGTTTACTATTAGCAGACCAACAAGGAATTTTAGAACCTTATTCCCCTCAAGGTATAGAAAATGTAGAACCTAGGTTTAGAGATAGCAATGACCCACCGCGCTGGGTAGGAATTGATGTGTGGATGTCTGCCTTTTGTGTAAATACAATTGAATCGGCAAATAAACAACTACCTATCCCTACATCTTGGGAAGATTTAACTAACCCTGTGTACAAAGATCAAATTGTGATGTCTAACCCCGCATCATCTGGAACAGGTTATTTATCAGTATCAGCAATCTTACAAATGAAAGGCGAGGAAGAAGGTTGGGCATATTTAGATAAACTTCATGAAAATATCGCTCAATATATGCACTCCGGGTCAAAACCCTGTAAAGTAGCAGGAACTGGAGAATATCCCATCGGTATTTCTTTCGGCTATCGTGCAGTTAAACAGAAAAATGATGGGGAACCCATAGAAGCAGTCTTCCCTAAAGAAGGTTCAGGTTGGGATATTGAAGCTAATGCTTTAGTGAAAAAGCCAGAAATCAAAGAAGCCTCGAAAACCTTTTTAGATTGGGCGATTACTCCAGAAATTTCTGAAGAATATGCTAAAAACTTTGCTGTAACAGCGACAAAAACTAATGTGAAGCCCCCAGAAGGTTTTCCCGACCCTGCTGTAGACCAGTTAATTGAAAATGACTTTAATTGGGCAGCAGAAAACCGCGATCGCATTTTAAAAGAATGGTCAGCTCGTTACGATGGTAAATCTGAACCTAAATCTTAATTAAGTCCATCCATCACTTCTAACCCTATCTGAAATTAAAGATAGGGGTTATTTATTTAAACAAGAGATAATCATCATGACTAATTTTTCAGAACCTCCTAAAGTCCGTATTAACAATCAAGTGTCTAGAGATATTTCCTCTCTCTCTACTTCTTCCCCTGTTCAAGATTCCACTCAACCCTATCTTCAAATCGAAAATGTGAGTAAACATTTCGGTCAATTCGTAGCCTTGCGAGATGTATATTTAGATGTCTATCCTGGAGAATTTGTCTGTTTACTCGGTCCTAGTGGTTGTGGTAAAACTACTCTCCTCCGAATTATTGCAGGCTTAGAAGTTCAAACCACAGGCAAAATTATTCAAGGAGGTCAAGATGTATCCCGTTTAAGCGCCTCTAAAAGAGACTTTGGTATTGTTTTCCAGTCCTATGCTTTGTTTCCTAACCTGACTGCTAGTCAAAATGTTGCCTATGGCTTGCAAAATGCCAAGACTAATAAGGAACAAATAAAAAGCCGTGTGGAAGAATTACTAACTATGGTGGGATTAGAAGGAATCGGCCATAAATATCCAGCCCAAATGTCTGGCGGACAACAACAAAGGGTAGCTTTAGCCCGCGCTTTGGCCCTTTCTCCTGGTCTGTTACTTCTAGATGAACCTTTATCGGCTTTAGATGCTCAAGTTCGGGTTAAACTACGTACAGAAATAACTCAACTACAAAAACGTTTAGGCATTACCACAATTATGGTAACTCATGACCAAGCAGAAGCTTTAGCTATGGCGGATAGAGCTGTGGTGATGAACAAGGGTTACATCGCTCAAGTAGGTTCTCCTCACGCTATTTATCAACGTCCTAATACTCCTTTTGTGGCTAATTTTATCGGTGTGATGAACTTTCTTAAGGGAGTTATTACTGCACCTAATCAAGTACGCTGCGGGAACATTAATTTGAAAATTAACGATGACCAGGATTTTAGTACTAATACTCCTGTAAGTATTGCTATTCGTCCTGAAAATGTTCGTTTAGTAGATGCTTCTGGCGCCAATCAGTTAGAAAATGTGGTTAATACTACAGTTAAAGCGGTAGAATTTTTAGGATCTAATTATCATGTGAGTCTATTTCCCGAAGGAGATGCTAAAGAAGTAATGACCGTTGAATTATCTAGTCAGGAAGTGAGAAATCTAGATTTAACTACTGGTTCTAATTTAAGGTTACAGTTTCCCCCAGATAAAATACAAGTTTTTCCAGAAGAATAAGGGCAAAAAAGATAAATTATTTCGAGTAAATCATTCATTATGACCATTACTTCAACTAATACTAAACCAGAGGTAATTAAACCCATAATTACCAGAGAAGATTGGATAATGCGCATTGTTTTAGGATTATCTACTGTATGGCTACTCCTAGCAGTGGTTTTTCCTCTTTATCCTATTCTTTCTCGAAGTTTTCAAGATAAACAAGGTAATTGGATTGGATTAACCAATTATCTAGAATATCTAAGTAATCCCAAGTTATTGGCTTCTTTTTTTAATAGTTTTTATGTGGCGATCGCTAGTACTATTATATCAGTGATTCTAGCTTTTATTTTTGCCTATGCCTTAACTAGAACTGCCATACCTGGTAAAAAGTTATTCAATACCCTAGGTATGTTGCCTTTGTATATTCCCCCTTTAGCCCATGCCATTGGTCTAATTTACTTATTTGGTAGACAGGGTATTATCACGAGGATGGGTTGGGATATTGGTCTATATGGTTCTACTGGTATAATCCTGGGTGAAAGTCTCTACTGTTTTCCCCAAGCTTTAGTAATTTTAACTACAGCCTTAAGCTTAACAGATGCTCGTCTCTATGAAGCGGCAGAAGTATTAAGAACACCTAAATGGCGAACTTTTTTAACCGTAACTCTACCCAGTGTTAAGTATGGTTTAATTAGCGCTGTTTTTGTTTGTTTTACCCTCGCTTTTACTGATTTCGGTGTACCAAAAGTTGTAGGGGGTAATTTTAATGTTCTAGCTACAGACATCTATAAACAGGTAATTGGACAACAAAACTTCTCTATGGGAGCGACTATTAGTGTGTTTTTACTCATCCCAACAATTATCGCTTTTGTGGTAGATAGAATCATTCAAAGAAGACAAACATCATTAGTTAGCGCTAAAGCTGTGCCTCTTGAACCAAAACCTAATAAGTTACTTGATACCTTGATGCTCATTTTTTGCACAGCAGTAGTTTTAGCGGCAATTATCGTCTTTGCTACAATTATTCTGGCTTCAGTCATTAAAATTTGGCCCTACGATTTCTATGAGTTTAAATTTAGTTTCAGTAACTATGATTTTAGTAGAGTTGCCGGAGGCGGTTATAATGCGTACTGGAATAGTATTTTGATGTCTCTATTAACAGCGATTTTTGGGACTATTTTGGTGTTTACTGGTGCCTATCTAGTCGAAAAGGGTAAAAATTTACGTTTGCTGCGTTCAATTAATTATTTTCTCTCTACTATGCCCTTAGCTTTACCAGGATTGGTACTCGGTTTAGGCTATCTCTTTTTCTTTGTGGTAGATGATAGTTTGATAGTTAATAATGGTAAGTTGGGAATACGTCTGGGAGATTTGGTAATTGCCAATCCTTTTGGTAATAAGTCTTTACTTTTGATTGTCCTGTGTACTGTTGTTCACTTTTATACAGTCTGTTTTCTCACCGCTAGTACTGCTTTAAAACAATTAGATTCAGAATTTGAGGCAGTTTCTGCTTCTATGTCTGTACCATTTTACAAAACTTTTTGGCGAGTAACTCTGCCGATATGTTTACCTACTATTTTGAGTATTGGTATTTATTACTTTATCAACTCCATGGTTACGGTATCGGCGATTATCTTTTTACGTCCTGATAATGCTAATTTAGCAGCTATTGCTATTGTTAATATGGATGATGCGGGCGATACCGCTTCAGCGGCAGCTATGTCAACTTTGTTGGTAGTTACTAGTTTGGTGGTTAGATTTTTCTACTGGTTGTTTACTCAAGGTATAGAAAAACGTAGTCAAGCCTGGTTGAAGCGTTAATTCCCTCTCAGTTATATGGTAGTGAGATAAAAGTGTTGATACAGTGAAAATATGTTATTGTAAGTCAGTCACAGATAGCATTTTCGGTATTTTCCAAGTTTTCTCAACATTTTTGCTACACTACCCCTCAAATCTTGCATCTTTACCTAATGTTACTGGTTGTTGTTGAGTAATGAGTCTTGAAGTAAGGAGTAATGAGTAAGAGAATTAATGCTAAACGCTTAAAACTTGATTCGGAGCCTGTTGGTCAATTTCTGTACTTTTTTAGGAGTGCAAGATATAAGTAGTCCAAATAGTTACTAAATTCTCCACACATTGATTCCATTGATACTCCTGAAGTATTGAGAAACGGCGTTGATAAATTTGTCTTCGCCACTGAGGGTTATTAATAGCTGTTTGAAGTTTAGCAATAAAATCAGAGACATTTTGAGGAGTAAATAACAATCCATTATCTCCTGATTGAATACTATCAATTATACCTTCGGCACGAGGTGCTATTACAGGTATGCCAGCAGCCATGGCTTCTAAAACTGTTAAGCCGCGAGTTTCTCTTTCTGAGGTAGTAAGATAAATATCACTGTTGATTAGTAGTGAAGGTATTTTTTCTGGATTAATACGCCCTAAAAAATAACAAGGGAGAGAAAATTGAGTAAATCTTGCTTGAATTTCCCCTTTTAAATGTCCTTCACCTACAATAATCAAAGCTAAATTATCACAATTAATAGTTTTAGTTAATTGAGTCAGAGAATTAAGTAAAAAATACCAACCTTTGTCAGGAGTCAGACGTCCAATTAAGATAATTTTAATTTTCTGTTCAATTTCCTGGATTTGATAGTATTTGGCGAAGTAATTGGCTGTTTTAGTTTGATTTTGGTATTGTTGAGCGTCAACTCCTAGTAATTGAGCATTTACTACTTTTTTAAAGCCTAAATTAGTTAATTTTTGGGCAGTAGTGGTACTAGATACTAGTGTTAAATCATAGGCATTGTAAATCCAGTTGCGATGATATCTCATAGCTAATTGAATACTGCTTAAAAGTATTCTCGGCAAAAAAAGATAGTCTTCTAAATATTCTATGAAATTAGTGTGGAAAAAACTTACACAGGGAATATTCGCTTGTTTGGCATAGTCAATTCCGGGACGTTTGAAACATCCTAGCCAAAGTCTTTCTGGTTCATCTATGTGCAGTAAATCTGGAGTAAAATCATAGAGTTGATTAAGTATAATTTTATAAGCCTTGGGAGTAAGATTAAGTTCCCCCTGGAGATGCAAAAAAGGCTCACTCGGAAGATTAATTACTTTGACGTTGGGGAAAATTTCTCCCTGGTATTGCTGCCAATCTGGATATATATCACTAAGAGTGCTATAGTCAGGACAGAATAATAACACTTGATGATTGTGAGTACTCAGATAACGCAAACGATGCCAAAGGGAGATTGCTACTCCATCAGTTACTGGCAAAAACCCTGAAGCAATGATAGCAATTTTCATCTTTTTAATACACTTTTTAACTTAGCTCTAGTTAGAATTAGATAGCGTCGTAGGTGAGTGATAGGATTCATGTATCTATTCAATACTGAAGTCATATCAGTAAGTTCTTCTTTTGGACAAATCCACTGGTCTAGAATATTGAAACTATTATCTATAAATTTGGTTTTGCATACATAACGTTGAATTTTACCGCTAGAAGTTTTGGGTATACCACCGGGTTTTAACAACAAAATGCCATAAACATCTACAAAATGTTCAGTGAATACCTGCCAACGAATAGAGGCTACTATGGCTTCTAAATCAAAGTTGTGGCGATAACTACGTTCTATTTCTTGGGCAATAATTAGGCGTTCTCTTCCTTCTATCGATACAGAAAAGGCGGCCGTAGCGTTAGCTTTTAAGGCAGGATGACAAGCCGCTACAGTTTTTTCAATCAATTGGGGATATTGATTAAGTCCTGAAAATACCATGACATCATGCAAACGTCCGGTGATAAATAGGTCTTTTTCTACTAAAAAACCTAAATCCCCTGTTCTTAAAAATGGTCCTTCTTGAGTATCTTGAGTATAGGCTAAAAATGTTTCTTGAGTGCGTTTTGTATCTTGCCAGTATCCTTTACCTATACCAGAACCTGCTACCCAAATTTCCCCGATTTCTCTATCTTGACAGGGTTGATGAGAATCGGGATTGACAATAAGAATCTTTTCGTCTAGTAAGGGTTGACCACAACTTACTATAGGTATATGTCCTGATTTGGCTTGAGATGCCATTACTACTTGGTTTTTTTGTAAAGCCTTTTCTTGGAGGTATTTAATTACTGGGGGTTTATTTTTGGGCGCACCAGTAATTAAGAGAGTAGCTTCTGCCATGCCGTAACAACTATAAAAGGCTTCGGGTTTAAAACCACAATCAGCAAAGATAGAGGTAAATTTGGCGATTGTTTCCGCTAAAATTGGTTCTGCACCAGAAAAAGCTAATTCCCAACAGCTTAAATCTAAACTTTCTCGCTGTTGAGGAGTAACATGAGTAGAGAGTAAATCATAGGCAAAGTTAGGGGCTCCACTTATGGTACCTCTGTATTTAGAAATTGCCTGTAACCAACGGACTGGTTTTTGAATAAAGGCCAGGGGAGACATAAAAATCGAAGGTCTTCCTACATATAAAGACTGAATTACTAATCCGATTAACCCCATATCGTGGAAGAGAGGTAACCAAGTAACTCCAATAGAGGTGGAGGTAGGTGCAAATGCCTGATCAAGCATTTTTTGATTGTAAATAACGCTTGCGTGGGTAAGCATTACTCCTTTGGGATGACCCGTAGAACCTGATGTATATTGTAAAAAGGCTAGAGTTTCTGGAGTTATTGGGGGTTTAACCCAATCGTAGGCAAGATGACTGGCAATGTCTGTGGTGGTTATCCAGTGAAAGTTACTATCTTCTGGTGTTTGTATTTGTTTTTTTAATTTATCAAGCAGACTATTGTGAGTTATTATCGCTGTTGCTTGGGAGGATTGCAGACGACTCTGTATCTCTTGGTATCCGTGACGACTTAGCGGCGGGTGACAGGTAACGGGAATTGCTTGGGCGTATAAACAGCCAAAGAAAGCTGTAATGAATTCTAAAGCTTCTTCGTAGGGATAAATAATTATAACTCTTTGGTTAGTTAGTTGTAGAGCCTGTAAATAAGTGGCGATCGCCTTTGCTGTTGTGGCTAACTTTTGATAGGTTAATGAGTCGGTTTCTATTTCTCCATCTTTTAAAAAGCGATAGGCAGTTTCCTTTCCTTGGTTTTGGGCTCTAATTTCTAATAAATCTACTAGGGTTAAATCAGCTTTATCTATTGTGGTCATATAATAATTAGGTTTTAGGTTTTAGGTGGCAGGTGGCAGGTGTTAGGTGGCAGGTTTTACTCAGACCCTCGCATCTTTATCAAAAGTTACTTGTGGTGGATGAATAATGAGTGAGGAAGTAATGAGTTAAAGAATTGATCCTAACCCCTTAAAAATTGATTCTTGCCTGTTGGCCTATTTAGTACTTTTGTACTTGCGTGCTTTGGTCTGAGTTTTAGGTATGTAAATAAAAATATTGTATCAGAGAAATTTTAACTTGAAAGTTAGGTAATCCTCTTGTTACTTAAAGACTTCACAATTTCAAGACTCAACCACTACAACTACTAATATAATGTTGGGTTTCGTGACAAGGGGCCCAACCTACAGGCTACCTTCTTACTCATTACTTCAAAACTCATCTAATGGTGCGTTACGGGCTTCGCCCTAACACACCCTACTAATGCTGCTTCAAAACTTCAAACTAATTACTCATTATTCATCCACAACCAGTAACATTAGGTAAAGATGCGAGGGTCTGAGGTAAAGACGAAAGCTCTGAGTCGTTGAAATATTTTTGTAAAAATTTAGAGTTCAGCTATAATGAAAATCATATTACAAACTCAATCTTTTTTTCTGAAATTGCATTAGCCAATGTAATCTAGGAAAAATCAACTCAAACCCATACTATACTTACGTTTTATTTTTTTGGTAGATGTCTAATGGAACCGTTAAAGCAATCGGTTAACTCATTTTTAGAGTTAGTTTTTATTGACAAATATTGCGAAAAATAATCCTTATCGACCTTGGATAGAATATATGGCGAATTGGATTCTGATTGAAAGAGATGAAGAAGATTATAAAAGACTTGTTGTTGAGGCAGGTTTACCAGCAGATATAATCCAATTAAAAAGAGAGGAAACTGACTTAACAATCTTAATCGAAATCATCAAAAATTGAAAAGCTATACTCATGATTAATTCTTTGATAAACAAGTACTTTGTTAACTACATCTTGATAAATTAGTTGAAACTCGGGTGCTAATTTCTCTGGTTGTTTTAATGCTTGTAAACCCGACCACAAACTAGCTTCATACTCACTATATACTAAATAGTCTGCGCCTATTTCTCTAGCTACAGTTAAATATTCTTCTGTTGTTTCCGCTAAAGGAAAAGCTGGTTGTAAATTAGCTAAATAAGCTAAGTGAGGTTTACGCACTATCATAATTTTTTCTCTAGAATTACCCTGATTAATCGCTGTAGCTATTGGTAATAAATATCTAGGTTCAGTTTTTATAGTTAAATAGGTTTCCACTCCTGTGGCAATTAAGATGCCTACTAGTAAGCTGATTATTAAACATTTAGAAGCCAATAATCTCAACTTATAGTAGTTGCCATTACTGTTAGGACACTTTCGGTAAAGTTCCCTATTC
Organism: Johannesbaptistia floridana; assembly: GCF_057440575.1. Taxonomy (NCBI): domain Bacteria; kingdom Bacillati; phylum Cyanobacteriota; class Cyanophyceae; order Chroococcales; family Cyanothrichaceae; genus Johannesbaptistia; species Johannesbaptistia floridana. The sequence goes on along the minus strand of NZ_JALKVM010000421.1, from coordinate 26,010 downwards.
CCTATTCCCGTGCTCCGGTGCTCCCCTGCTCCCCTGCTCCGGTGCTCCGGTGCTCCGGTGCTCCCCTGCTCCCCTGCTCCCTGCTCCCCTGCTCCCTGCTCCCCTGCTCCCCTGTTCCCTATAATAAAGGATAAGTTTTGCTTATCACCATAAATATGGAAGAGCCATTTCTTGAAAGGATAAATTTTTAATAACAACACTAAGGGATAAATAAAAAAATAATAACGACGATGGAATCCTACCAAAGCTAAAATTAAATACCCAAGAAGATTAATTATGAGAAAAATAATTATCTTTGACCTAGTCAACTTATCAAAGCTATTAATTACTGGTTTTCTCCTCAAATCATTGATTAAACTAAATAGTCCGGTAGATATCCATAAAAATGGGAAGATAGCAATGATTTGTAAATAGGGAATATCTAATAATTGTAAAGGTATAAATAGTTTAACTATATTTAAAAATAATATGTCTTGAAAATAAGTAGTAAATACTAGCCTAGGATTAGTTAAAATAACTTCCGATAAAGAACTAAATTCTGATTCCATACTATGAATAGAGGTAATCCAATTATCCCCAGAAGGATGATAGAAGTGTGCCGCTATCTGTAGATAAGCCGTGTTACCAAAAGCGCTACCATTTACTTGCCAATTATAAATCAACCAAGGAGTCAGAAGAATTATCAAGCCACTTAAAAAAATAACTAAATTAGTTAACTGCTGCTTAATTTTTTCCTGAGGATAATTAATCAGTAGAATAGAGATAATAATGCCGACTACTAAAAAAACTGCATTAGTACGGAATAAATAAGCTGTAGCGGCAGTAAGACCAAGTAAAAAATATCTTCCCTTAGTTAAGGATGAGGGAATTATTAATAAGTAGATACATAAAATAATTAAACAAGTGCTGCAAATATCTGTAGCTGCTAAAAATGAAGCGCTAAATAGGGTAAGAGTGCTCAAAATAGTCACTAAAAAAGCGATTGAGTAGTCAAATAAATGTTTAAGTAGCTGATAAACTAATAGGGTTAGAATAAATAAACTAACAACACTAATTAACTTACCTGCTGTAAAAGCATCTCCAACTACCCAAGTGACAGCAGCCAACAGAAGACAATAGCCGGGAGGATTATGTTGATAGGTATAAGTCTCACCCGAGAGAATTCTTTCAGCTTGTAAGGCATAAACTCCATAAAAATCTGATTCTACTCCAAAAGTTCCTACTTGCCGTAAACTAGCGATAACAATAGCTAAAGCTGATACGATTACAGAAAAAATTAGTATTAACCGATTGGCTTTTGATTCTTGTTGAGGAAATAACAGTTTATTTAACATCAGAGTGTAATATATAGCCTTTTTAAGGCTGGTGAGGTACAAAGGTTGTCCTTTTGAGGCAGGAGGCAGGAGGCAGGAGGCAGGAGTTAGGTACAACCTCATGAGTCCTTTGAAATGCTATAGCTTTTTTTAGTCTACTGAGAAAGGTTAACGGATAAATTTAGATAAACTTTTCCCCCCAACCCCCCGAACCTGCGCTATGCTTTATAAGCAACTCACCAAACCCTTGTATAGCAGGGAGCACCGGAGCACGGGAGCAGGGAGAGGGGTTTTAAGTAAAATTACTTAAGTTTTGGATAAAATGTATATTACTATACATTATTTTCTTAAACAAAATCTGAAAAAGCACATAATCACAAGTTGGTGTTTTTGTCAAGTTTTATGTTAAGAAAGATGTTTATAAAGGATAGCTTACCAAGGGAGGGCCTTTTCATAATAACTGTAAACATCTATTTGCGAGCTTGCTATAACTATTTTTTCTAATGCTATAATATATAATTGTAATTTAAGATCTAAATAATTGTGAATGACAGAAGTAGGGTGTGAAGTGCGCGCGGAGCGCGTAACGCACCATAATGAGTAATGAGTTTTGAAGTAATGAGTAATGAGTTTTGAAGTCTTGAAGTTTTGAAGTCTTGAAGTCTTGAAGCAGCATTAGTAGGGTGTGAAGTGCGCGCGGAGCGCGTAACGCAGCGAATGATATTAGTCATTCACTTATAACATATACCCTGGCAAAAAAGAGATTGTTGGGTTTCTTTGACAAGGGCCCAACCTACTAAGGTGCGATCGCCTATAAAAGTAGCCTATAAAAGTAGGGTGTGTTAGCGCGGAGCGCGTAACGCACCGAATGATATTAGTCATCCACTTATAACATATCCCCCTGGCAAAAAAGAGATTGTTGGGTTTCGTTGACCTCACATCTTCCACCAGTACTTATGTAGGGCTTGCTGAATAAAGATAAGTTGTAATCAACAAAAGGGTATTTCTCCTGAAGCTGTTGCCGTAACTCTCTACGCCACCGCCACCTATAGCCGTAGTCATTGGGAAGATAGTAATGAGAGTATTATTAAAGATTTAATGACATCTGCTTCCCCCTGGATTAAAAGTGAGATTATTACTTATCAAGTCCATCGCTGGCGTTATAGTCAACCGCAAAAAGTCTATGGTGAACCCTTTTTAGCTTTAACAACTCCTGGGAATCTTATTTTAGCAGGAGATGGTTTTGTTACTTCTGGTGTAGAAGGCGCCGCTTTATCAGGAATCGCCGCTGCTAATTATACTGCTACTAATATCTTCTCAAAAATCTAATTACGAGCATAAAAATTAGAACTTTTTAGGGTGGCTATAACTTTAACGTCGAACTCTTCTTCAAAAACCTCTTTTTTATAATCTAAACTCCATAATTCTAAGGCGCAATCGTCATTTTTATAGCTAGGAGTTAGATGTAGATGCAGAGTTTTATACTCAGAGTCATATTTACAATCTAAACGACTAATAGCGCCAATTTGACGTCTATCTAGGGCGATCGCCAATCGCAATATTGCACTCAACTGTTTTACGAGGTTTTTTGCTTCTTTACTTGGTAAATTGTTATAGTTTTCATGTTTTTTCTTCGGCTTACTTTTACGGTGATAGCGAGCGATATTCGCGATTATTTCTAATTCTGTTTCTGTGTATCCCAGTAATTCTGCGTTGCGAATCAAATAGTAAGAATGTTTGTGGTGAGCTGCATGACTTACGTATAAACCACAGTTATGCAACATGCCAGCAGCCCAGAGTAAATCCTTAGCCTCATTAGACCAGTCATGAAGTATTCCTTGGAGTTGATCAAATAAGCTAAGGGCGAATTTAGCGCCTCTGAGGGCATAGTCCATCTGAACTTGATATTTTTGAGCAATTTTAAGAACACTGCGCTCTTTTACTTCCCCCTGATACCGTAGACGATTTTCTATAAACCCATGAGTTAACATCCAGTTAACGATAATTCCTTCCCGTAGGGAACGTTCACAAACAGTAATGCTGTCAAGGTCCAGCATGGTAATTACTTCTAGGAGAATCAAAGCGCCAGGCAGAATAATTTCTGCTCGTTTTTCTGACATTCCCGGAATAGCGGCACGTTCACTATAATCAGAGGAGGCTAGTTGTTTGACTATTTTTTCTATTTCTTGACGAGTTACTTGATAGCCGTGTAGGGGGGTAGGAACTGTTCCTAGTTTAGCGATGGCGCTGATGGTTGCTATAGTTTCAATTGTCCCGGAAGTTCCTACTAAACAGGGTTTTTCTCCAGGATATAAACCCTGTAGAATATTTTCACAGGGACGTTCTAACATTCCTCTGATATAGGCTTGTAGCTGTATCAAAGAAGTTTTGCTGATGGGGTCAGTAGTCACGAATTCTTGAGTTAAACGTACAGCGCCTACTTTTGTACTGCTTAAAAATCTTGCTTCTTGACTATCTGCTAAAATTAATTCTGTGGAACCTCCGCCGATATCGATGATAATGTGAGGAGTTTGTTGAAAATCTAAACCTGATAAAACACCTAGATAAATGCGTCTAGCTTCTTCTTGTCCAGAAATTAAGTCTACTGATATTCCTATTTCTGATTTAATTCGTTGTAAAAAAGCTATACCATTTGGCGCCTCTCGGGTGGCACTAGTAGCTACAGCCACTATATGGTCAGATTTGAGACTAGTAGCTAAGGCATGGCATCGGTGTAATGCTGCTATCGACCTTTCTATCGCTTCTGGAGTTAATTCTCCTGTTTCTGGATCGCGATCGCCTAAACGTACTGTATCTTTTTCTCGGGCAATAATAGTAAAAGCGGGCAATGTTGCATTTATTTTCACTACTACCATGTGTATGGAATTGGTGCCAATATCAATTGCTGCTAATATGCAATCATTATTAGGCTCTTCAATTGACAAGGAACTAGTTTTTATTAAAGAATCAACCATATTTAATTATTTGTGTGAAAAGATCAAGACCGATGAGAGGGAGACAAATCTGGTTATGATTATAAGTGTTGTTGTTCCCAAAAACCAATTAATAAATTTTAGTATTTTAGGAGTTAATTAACGAAAATGTTAGAGTTATCTGTGATTTTATACTTAGTTTTAGGTTTTTGTGCAGGAACCTTAAGTGGTTTAATTGGTATTGGTGGTGGTATATTAATTACTCCTGCTCTTGTTTTTTTATTCAATTTTACTCAGCACCAAGCTCAAGGCACTACTTTAGCTCTACTTGTGCCCCCTATAGGTATTTTAGCAGCTTGGACCTACTATCAACAGGGTTATGTCGATATCAAGGTTGCTGCTTTGATGTGTCTTGGCTTTTTCTTCGGTGGTTTGTTGGGTGCTAATTTAGCTGTTGCTATTCCTAAGGAAATCTTGAGTAAAATTTTTGGTGTTGCTTTGATTGCTGTAGGGATTAAAATGGTTATGGGTAAATAGTATAAATAATCACTGTTCCCTTCAGTTTTTAGGTTTGGTTTCCTAGCCTAGGGAATAGTTACATTTTATTCTAGTAATATACGGGACTGACGGGGCTCGAACCCGCAACTTCCGCCGTGACAGGGCGGTGCTCTAACCAGTTGAACTACAGTCCCATTTTCGAGCAACTTTTTAAATATAACTCAAGTTAACTAACTTTGTCAAGGGTTTTTCCAACTTTTTGGCTAATTTTTTTTTAAAGTTCTATTGATTAAATTCTTCTTCTCTTAAGTTTTTATTTTCTGCTTGATTTTGCCCTTCAAGTTCTCTAAGTCTACACTGCTGACGTATAGACTCTTGTCCAGAACCAATTACAAAACCAAGGATAGCACCGCCAAACATGATAGGTTTATGTCTAGAATCTCTCTCGGCTATATGAGAAACAGCTAACCCAATCATCGCACCGACAAGGGCGGTCATTACTCCTGAGAATATTACTGTACGGATATTCATCTTTCCGCCCTCATGGAGACTCTCGCTAAACCTCTCATCAGGTTAGCGATGAGAGGAAATGAGGGACCATTATTATGTTGCATAGTTATATCCATCCGCTTTGTGAATAGGTTTACAGTATTTGTGGCTAATACCTTGAACTGTTTGGTTAGCAGTTTTAACCCCCTTCGGGCGAGGCAGGAGGCAAGAGAGGCAAGAGAGGGAAGATTTTTAGTTAAAGTAAAGCCTTTGTGCCTCGCCTAATCGGGTTGAAGTCCCCCAGCAAATCGAAGACTTTGGTGGTCTGCGGTTAGATGTGGGTTAAAATCCCTATCTATGCCAACCTCCAGCAAAGCTGCCTTTCAACTCCTGCCTCCGTTTAACTGTTAACCACAACAGCTACAAACTGGCGAAGTATTTGTAGGTGTGATGGCAAATAAAACGTAGTTTGATAAAACTAAGACTGGTCAACTATAGGCTTTTGCAAGCCCCCACTATAATCGGTACTCCGATTATAGTGGGGGGATGTTGACGGCTAATTACTCAACTCAATAAAATCCTGAGACAATATATTTTGAATATATTATCTCTTAACAAGAGTATAGCATCGTTCACCTCTTAGTGATACTCAACCCTTATAAATCTTTACTTTTGCCTACTATGGGAACGTAAATTTAACAATTCTTCGAGAGAAGCCAATAATTTCACTTCTAAGGCGAGAATTTCAGAAGAGGGGGTGAGAACAAACTGCCAAGCAACATTAACCCTAAATACAGAGGTTTCTACTTTGCCAACTACTATAATTGGCTGATCTTGTTCTGGGGAAGATTGACTAGATGATTTCTTAGTGGGATAGAGTCTCATCCCCCTTTGCTTCTTGAGTGAGATATTGAGCGATCGCTTCTCTACCAGTAATTGCCTCTTGAAAGGGAGGAATCAAACTACCTTGGACTGAGTCAAAAAGTGCGACTGTCTGTTGATAATCTTCCTGGTTAATGGTTTGAAAATATTGATAGATAGTTGGTTCAGTTATACCTTCTATCTGGAGATTTGTATAAGGGTCGGTCATTTTTTCCTCTTATAGTATCTTTATTTTCTTTATCCTAAAGGTTAAGATGTATAATCAAAATCCCTTTAGATAGAAAACAACAGAGCGATCGCCCTTTTGGTTAAGTGAGAATTCCAATTAAAATTACTACAATCAGACCAACTAAAAACAAACCCAAGTAAACTAGCAGCTTGGATTTAGGTATTTTATTGGACTTTATCCCCTGATTGTGAGCTTCTTCTGGGGGGGTTTTTGGTATCTCTATTTCCAGAGGATTAATATCTTCTGGGGGGTTTTCTGATATTTTTCCTGGAGGATGATTATCGTTTTCTGATGGTTGTTCTGGTATCTCCATTTCAAAAACATTAATATCTTCTGGGAGGTTTTCTTGTGTCTCCATTTCATAAATATTAAGCTCTTCTGGGAGGTTTTCTGGTATCTCCATTTCAGAAACATTAAGCTCTTCTCGGGTATTTTCTGGCCTTTCCATTTCAGAAACATTAATATCTTCTGGGGGGTTTTCTGGCATTTTTGCCTCAGGTGGAGGAGTATCTGTGGCTATCACTTCTTGAGGAGATTCAACTTCTTTATCTGGGTCAATTTTCACAGCAACAACACCCGGATTGGTACCATTGATTTTTTCAATTTGATTAGTAATAAATTCTAAAAACTCATTAATTGTTTCTGGTTTTCCTGTTAGCACAAAAATCTCTAGGTATTTTTCAATCCAATTAAATTTAACTAAAGCGCGATTGCCTTTATTACTAAAAACCGCACTCTTGTTACAATAACTGTTCCGTTCTAAGTATTTGTGGAAACTTTTCATCAAGCGAGATAAAACATTTTCATGAAGAACATTGTACTCATAGCGTATGATTTTAGCGTTTTGCCAATCTCCTGTAACTGGTTCTATATCTGTCAGTAAATGGGGCATAATCAGACCTTGGTTGTCTGCGTCTAAACTCCCATTTGGGTTTTCTGGTTCCATAACCGCTAACCCGAGACTCTCTATAATACTTACGAAAAACTCCGCTTGCTGTATTTTTGAAAAATTTAATAGTTCTTGAACTTTTTCGCTAGTTATCTTGCCATTGCTTTCTACTTTGAAGCGATAATCGTTCATAACTTTTGCTAAATTGTTAATTAACCATTCAGGCATGATAATATCATCTTTTTTTAAGACAGGATGATGCTGACAATGGATAATTATCCCAATATTATCTAATAGTTTAGCTAACTCTTCTTGTTCAGAATTTTCAAAAATCATTTCAGATTGACAAAGTTCTGAATACTCATCATTAGTTAAGTATCCGTGATCTATTTTTTTTATTTTATTAATTAAACTAAGTAAATTAGGAGCAATTTCTTCTGTAAAATTATTTAGTTCAGATATTTGATTTTTAATACTTGTAATTAAGTATTCCAACCCTTGTTGATTTTTACAAGATATTTCACAAAAAGCTTTGATGTTAGAATATTCTTGAGCTAGTTCAGATCTTTTTATTGACCAGAAAGCTTGATCTACCTTATTTCCTACCACGATAATTGGGGCAGATTTTGCTACTTTGGCAATCATCTTCAGCCAATATTTTATTTCTGAATTTGTTTGATTGACATCAGTAATCAACAGATAAAGACTCTTGCTGGAGAAACCGCATTGATAAATAGTATGGAGATTCTCTGAACTACCAAAATCCCACAAGTTAATTTCATATTTTTCTTCTTCTATATTTAGTTGCCAAGATTTTATTTCTAAGCCTTCGGTTGGATTATAGTTAGGTTCAAACATTTCTCCGAGTAACTCTCTTACTACCGAAGTTTTACCCACTTGAGAAGATCCTACTAGGATGATTTTCGCTACTTTTAAATCTTCTTTTTCTACTTCTTTATACTCTAAAAAGTATTTGATTATACCTTGTGGCTTATGGTATTTTTCTATGATTTCGGGAGGAATACCTAGGGGATTTTTGCGAAGATCTAAGTTTTTTAACTCAGTTAGTCGCTGTAATTCTGGGGGTAAGATTTTAATAAAATTGTCACTGAGATATAAACTATCTAGCTTGGTCAAGTTACCTATTTCCGGAGGCAGACTAGTTAGTTGATTATTACTGGCATAAATTCTTTCTAGATTAGTTAAGTTACCTATTTCGGGAGGCAGACTAGTTAGTTTGTTGTTACCAACATATAGTCTTTTGAGTTCAGTTAATTGTCCTATTTCTGGAGGTAAATTGGTAAGTTTATTATTTTTAAGATTAAGTTTTATTATTTGAGTTAGTTGACCAATTTCGGGAGGAAGACTAGTTATTTCTGTATCCGTAATGGTAAACTCAAGGGAATCTTGTTGTATAGCTTCTTGAATTGCTTCTAATATTTCTGATTCTGTCATGTTAATTATATTAAAAATAGGTGAATTCTATAATAACAATTATAACTATAAGAATTATTATAACTGTTTATGAATAAACAACAGTATATGTATTTACATGGTTTTGCTTCTAGTCCTAACTCCACTAAAGCTAGATATTTGCGCGATCGCCTAGCTGAGAAGAAAATCACGCTACAGATTCCCGATTTAAATCAAGATGACTTTACCCACTTAACTTTAACGCGACAGTTGCAACAAGTTGGAGCAATTATTGAAGAAACCTCCACTCCTTTAACTTTGATTGGTTCAAGTTTCGGTGGATTAACTGCCGCTTTATTAGGTCAAAAATATCCTCAAATTCAACGTTTGATTTTACTAGCACCTGCTTTTGGCTTTTTGAATCATTTATCTAATCAGTTGGGGGAAGTAGCGATGCAACAATGGCAAGAACAAAAATTTTACCCTATTTATCACTATGGTGAAAAGCGATCTGTGATGCTGCACTTTCAATTCATCCTGGATTTAAGAAAATATCAAGAATCATCTCCAGAGAAACGACCAATTTCTACTACTATTTTACATGGCATTGACGATCAAGTAATTCCCCTGGAGGCTAGTCGAGAGTATAGTAAAAATCGTCATTGGGTTAAGTTACGAGAAGTTAATAGTGACCATAACTTAACCAATGTTTTACCCGAGATTTGGGAGGAGGTTTACTCAGATCTTCCACCTTTAGCAAAAGCTACTGGTGGTGGTTGAGTAATGAGTTTTGAAGTCTTGAAGTAATGAGTCTTGAAGTAATGAGTTAAAGACTTCAAGATTCATCCACCAGTAAGATTAGGTAAAGATGCGAGGGTCTGAGTTATATCATGTCCGTTTAATTAGTTATGATAAAGTTCTACCTTCATACCTTCTTCCTTCCCTCTCTTGCCTCGGAGGCTCACCTCATTTTTATCGTAAGTATTCACCCGAACTTGATATTATAGGGGTGGTTTCAACTCATCTAAGACAATAAATTGAACATGATTAAGGGCTAATTCTCCGATAGATATATTCATGTCTTTGAGGGGGATTCCTTGGCTAGTAGCTTTTTCAAAAGGTAATCCCTTAGCCATTTCAGCGTGATACCAAGCTAAACCCATGAAGAAGCGATTAGGATAGGGACCTCCTTCAAATAAATCATCAGGGTTTGACTCCATGGGTAACCAACCAAAATTTGGTACATAAAATTCCATCCACACATGATTGTAATCTGGGGACATAGGAATATCCTGCCCTATTATTAGTGTAGGGCATTTGTACCTTCCTACTGTACGACACGGAATGCCGTTGAGTCTACTGATTGCCAAGAGAACACCGAGATATTCTCCACAGGAACCAATCCCACGTTTCAAGGCGATATCGGGGGTATCTATATGGGGTTTTAGTCCATATGATAGTTGGTCGTAAACATAATTACGGATTTTATATATTTTTCTCAGGAGATTAGTTTCCGTACCAATAGCTTCAACTGCGGCCCTTTGGATAATTTCTGTATCCATAGCTAAATCATCGTTGTCAACTAAATAACGATTTTGATAATCTACAGATATGGGAGGCAGTTCTTCACAGTCTGAGGGTTTTAGTTGATATTTGATACTCCAAACTTCCATAATCGCTCTCCAGCCAAAGATACAACGGCTATCGCCTTTTAGTTCATCAAATTTGAACACAGCAATTTTTTGTCCCTCTGGATCCACCTCTTCGGTATATGGTAATCCAACTGGTTCTATTTTGATTACTTTTTGACGCTTAGTCTCTGTGGGTAAAGCTATTCGCCATTCTACATTTTTTAGCTTGATTTGATCTAATGGGGAAATTTCTTCTACATAAGTCATTTCTAAGCGATAGCCGTTAGAGAGGGCATAGCCTTTTTCTTGGTAGTAATGAAAATACAACGGATGAATAAAGGTGCGATCGCGATATTGTAATTCATAGTTTGTCTCACGGTTCGGATTATCCCTTATGTATGGCTCTTGAAATGAGTATGATACATAGAGGGTTTCTTCACCTGTGGAGGAATGTTTATAGAAACTTAAACCTGTGGGTGATTGAAAGGGGGTTAATAAACTATATTTTGTTTTTCCTGTTCCTCTATCTAAACAGTATACTGTCTGTTCTAAATTATCTGATACCCATAGTTCTTCATTTTTCACCGTAATATTTTCTACCCCAATTCCTGGTGCATAAAAATAGGTGATTTTTTCGCCACTATCGCGATCATAAACCCATATCTTACCACTTTTTTCTGAGGTAATATATATGGTCGATTCCCATACAGCTATGCCGTTGGCCGTTCCATCTAGTCTACGGAATAGTTGGGGTTGCCAAGTATTTTCTTGTAAATAACAATAATAAACACTATCTCTATTTATAAACCAGAGGGTGTTATCGGCGATCGCTATTCCCGTGCAACCAATAAAGTCTTGCCAATGATGGCTATTCAGTATACTTGTGTTTCCATTTTCTGGTTCTATTTTCAGTATATAACCACTGATGGAGTCAACCGCTATCAAAGAATCTTCCCAGGTGGCGATTCCATTTATCGAGTAAGCGGCGATTGGTCTAATTGTTTTTAAATTTGCTTTTTTTTCAAACAAGGCTAGGGCTAGGTTAATTTATTCTTTAATATTTTTACATTATTTAGGTTATTTTCTGTCTCACTGGTTGCCGTTTTTGTCAATTTCCTTTACAATTATTTATATAACAACTTTACAAAAGTTAACATACTGAGGTACTGAACAAATGGAAAACGAAAATCGCAATGATATCAAGTTTGGCTTCAACCCTTCTGCTGAAAACTGGAATGGTCGTCTAGCGATGATTGGTTTCGTTTCTGCTATTATTGTTGAACTAGTAACCGGACAAGGAGTTTTACATTTCTTCGGTCTTATTTAATTAACTATCACCATAGTTCGCCAAACAAACAACCGTATTAATGAAGCATAAAATCTGATTGTAATCAAACAATCAGATTTTTCCTAATTTTAGCCTTGTAACAGCCAAAAACCAGCAAAAGATTGAGATTCAGGACTAGATTGTACCGCTAAAAAGTGAATATTAGCAGCATTTGCTTTAGCTTTAGTAAAATTTTGGGCTTCAATGATACTGGTTTCGTCTACTAAATCTAGCAAAATCCAACTATCACTAATACCAGTTTCTAAGCGCAATCGATTAAATTGTTTAAGCATCTCCCGACGGGAAGGGGTAGTAGCTTCAAGACAGATAAAACCAAGTTCTAAACCAGATAACCAACCGCCAAAAGGTAAAGCGCGATTAGAAAAAATAATTAATCCAGGAATAGGAGTATCGGGAGAAAGGTTAAAAACAGACAGAGGAAAAGCTTCACCAAAAGCAATATCCCATTCAGTCATATCTTGAAAATCTTTTGCCGGGAGAGAAACTAAAGCCCAGCGATCGCCTTTATCTCCTCGTATTGCATCAGGTAGAGGAATAGCATTCATTTCTGGATATTCCACAGAAGCTGTATTCATGCTTTGAGCATCATAACCTGTTAAGGTAGGGTAATAAGACTCTAAACGTTGTTTAATCCATTGATTAAGTGTATAGGTGCGACGACTAGGCGCTGATGTAATTTGTAAATCATCACAGGCTTTAGTAATCATATTTTTCATAGGACGACGAAAAAACCTGATTTTACTGGGAGTTTGACCAGATTCCTCCATCGCTTTCTTGATAGCTTCCCCAAGACGAATAGAATTAACAGTATTGCTAGGGCAAAATTCTGTATAACGATACAGTGAATCTGGAGAAACATCAATAGATTGTGGACTTTCGCAAATGAGAATCTCCCAAAGCTTCTTTTTATTGTCGTCAAGAATCGGTCGTGAGTAAAAATCTAGTTCCCAAATTATCGCCATAAGTTCTGATCTTATAATTAAAGCTACTATACTACTAATAAATATAGGCCATAGAGGCCCAGTGTTTTTTTAACAAATGTTTATACTCATCATACCTCTTTATTGAGGTAATGTAGCGGTAAAACTAAATCCAGAGAAATAAGGTAGTTTATTTTCTATTCGTTAGAATAGAGATATAAACGTGCAAAGTTAAGTAAATAGGAAATCTGACAAACTGTGAATCCCAAATTATTAACCAAGCTTAATTTGAATAACTCAGGTTTGGGTTGTTTACTAACTCTTATCCTGATTGGCTTTATCTTAGGATCTCTAGGCATACTAGGAGGAGTAGTAAAAGGATTACTAATTATTCTAGCTTTGCTATTTTTATTACCGCCAATTGCTTGGATAGGACTAAATTGGCTCTTAAAAAGAAACTTAGTAATTCAACCCTGTCCAGTATGCGAAACTACAGTGACAACTTTGAAACAAAGCCAGGCTAAATGTCCTGGTTGTGGAGAACTCTTAGAAGTAAAAAGCGGTAAACTAAGCCGAGTTACCCCACCAAACACTATAGATGTAACGGTTGTTGATGATAATTACTAGGAAAATAAAGCGATGAATGATTACCCAGAAGCGGAAAAAAATCAAGAAAGATTACCAAAGATGAAACGACCTATTGATTCATCTTCCCTAGGGTCACAAATTAGTACTTGGTTTCAAAATCTCTCTCAACCTGCCAAGATAGCAGTGGTTGTTGGGGGTGCATTTATTGGTTTTACCATATTAAATATGGTTTTGAAAATAGTTACCTCCTTATTGACGGTGCTAATATTAGGAGCTATACTTTATGTAATATATCGTTTTCTCTTAAGCAGTTCTAAATAATGGCAATTAAGCGTAGAAAAGAGGAACCAAAATCTTTTGAGTCAAATCCACTCCAACCTGAAGCAGGAAAAGAAGAAACAGGAGAAAAAGAAGCTAAAATTAGACCTTCCCGATTAGAGGAATATATCGGTCAAGAAGAATTAAAACAAGTACTGAGTATAGGTATTCAAGCAGCAAAAAGCCGAGATGAATCTCTAGATCATCTCCTGTTGTATGGACCTCCAGGATTAGGAAAAACAACTATTTCCCTAATCCTAGCTACAGAAATGGGTGTGAATTGCAAAATTACAGCAGCACCAGCATTAGAACGTCCTAGAGATATTATTGGACTTTTAGTAAATCTACAGCGTCACGATATCCTATTTATAGATGAAATTCATCGTTTGAATCGCACCAGTGAAGAATTGCTGTATAGCGCTATGGAAGACTATCGGTTGGATTTAACCATCGGTAAAGGTCAAAGTGCTCGCACTCGCAGTATTTCCCTATCGCCTTTTACATTAGTAGGTGCAACTACTAAAATAGGGTCTCTAACTTCCCCCTTGCGCGATCGCTTTGGCTTAATTCAGCGTCTTCGCTTCTACTCCACTTCAGAATTAACCCTTATCCTCACTCGTAGCGCTCAAATTCTAAATGTTGCCATTACCGAAGCTGGCGCCGCAGAAATTGCCCAACGTTCTCGTGGTACCCCTCGTATAGCTAATCGCCTCCTCAGAAGAGTTCGAGATTATCTTCAAGTAAAAGATCAACCAGAAATTACTCTAGAATTAGCTAAAGAGGCTTTAGATTTATTTGATATCGATACCCAAGGTCTTGATTGGACTGATAGATTGCTTCTCAATACACTTATAGAAAAGTTTCAGGGAGGTCCAGTAGGCTTAGAAACTATCGCCGCCGCCACCGGAGAAGATGCTAAAACCATCGAAGAGGTTTATGAACCTTACTTATTACAGATTGGTTATCTTAATCGTACCCCACGGGGTAGAGTGGCTAGTTTAAATGCTTATAAGCATTTAGGTTATTTATCTGAACGTTAAAATCAGAACCAACAACAATAATGTCATCAAAACAAGATTACTCCCAGAGGATAGGCGATAATTGGACGGAAGAAGGAAAAGAAATCATTAGCGGTGCTTCTGGAGGCTTTTTGTTTGGTGTACCATTATTATATACTATGGAAGTATGGAATATTGGTTCGTATGTTCAACCAGGTGTTCTTTTAACAATATTAGTAATTACTTTTTTAGTTATATTACTATTAAATAGAATAGAAGGATTTCGTCCTCAAGAAAGCGAAACCCTAGGGGGAGCAATAGCAGAAACAGTAGAAACATTAGCGATCGCCATTGTTTGCGCCACCTTAGTTTTAATCGTTTTGCAAAGAATTAAATTAGGAACTCCCCTCAGTGAAACACTGGGTAAGATTGTGTTTGAAGTTGTCCCCTGTTGTTTTGGAGTAGCCTTTTCTCGGTCTATTCTCAGTGGAGAAACACAAATAGACTCAGACTATTTTTCCTCTTCTCATGGGTCATTTTCCAGTAACAAATTAATTTGGAAAGATACTCTCGCTGATTTAATCACTACTGTAATAGGAATAATCTTTATTGCTTTTAGTATTGCACCTACAGATGAAGTTACCGTATTAGCCGCATCCGCTTCCCCACCTTGGTTGATTATCATTATTTTCTTTTCTATCTTAATTAGCTATGGCATTGTTTTTGCTGCGGGTTTTACCAACCAGAGTAAACGTCGTCAACAGCAGGGGATTTTTCAAAAGCCTCAAAGTGAAACTTTAGTTTACTATCTGGTTTCTTTGGTAACTTCGGCATTAATGTTATGGTTTTTTCATAAACTAACCTTTGCTGATCCGTGGTTAGTATGGTTAAAACACAGTATCATTCTCAGTTTACCAGCAAGTATTGGGGGAGCAGCAGGACGCTTAGCAGTATGAAGAAATTGCCTACTGTTAGTCGAACACTAGCAGAAAAAGTTAGTTTTACTATTTCTTTAGCTATTTTAAGCTTTATTATCGCCTTGATTGTCTATACTTGGATTACAGGAAGTAATGAGCCAGCAATTCTCAATGTTCAAATTGATGGGGAGATATATCAACAACAACAAGAGTTTTATGTTCCTTTTACTGTAACTAACCTAGGTGGAGAAACAGCCCAATCTGTTGAAGTCATAGGGGAATTAACTCTCTCAGACCAAAACAGCCAAAGAGGAGTTCAACAAATAAATTATTTATCCCAAGGAGAAAAACAATCTGGGGTTTTTATTTTTAGTCATCATCCCCAAGAAGGAAAACTAGAAATTCGTGTAGCTAGTTTTAAAAAACTACCATAACATAGAAATAATTGTTTTTCTCTGCTACACAACCATGTCTAAAAACAACAAAGAAGTATTATTACTTATTTTGACTCTTTTGTTGACTTTGGTAGTTTTCGGTGGTGGTGGTTTGTTGATATGGATTATAACTAATCGTTCTGAACCTAAACCTCCTAAAAGTATTACAAGAAAAGAAAAATTCACTGATGTTAAAAAAGTTCCCGAAGGAGTATTTAACTATGGCGGTAGTACCACTTGGGCCCCAATTCGCCAAAAAGCAGATCCTTTGTTAACAGTTGTTTTTCCTCAATTTAAACTACGCTATATTAATCCTATCAATGAAGCTCCCGGTTCAGGAACAGGAATTAAAATGTTAATAGAGGGACAATTAGACTTTTCTCAGTCTTCTCGTTCAATTAAACCAAAAGAACATGAAGAAGCTGAAGCAAGAGGCTTTAGTTTGCGACAAACAGCAGTAGCTATTGATGGGATTGCGATCGCTGTCAATCCCGATTTACCAATTTCAGGCATTACCATTTCTCAGTTAGAAGATATTTATACTGGTAAAATCACTAATTGGAAAGACGTGGGGGGACCAAATTTACCAATTCAAGCTTATTCGAGGGATCCTGAAGCTGGTGGGACAGTGGAATTTTTTATTGAGACTGTTTTACAGGGTGAATCTTTAGGTAGCCAAGTAGAAATAGTTGCTACTACTACTTTAGGTTTGAGAAAAGTTGCTAATAATCTTGGGGGTATTTACTACGCTTCAGCACCAGAGGTAGTACCACAGTGTAGTGTGAAAACTTTAGCTTTAGGCAGCAATCAAGACGAATTAGTAACTCCTTACCAACCCCCATTAATTTTACCTGCACAATGTCCTACTCTACGCAATAAACTCAATCGAACAGCTTTTTCTCAAGGAGATTATCCCCTTACTCGCCAACTCTACATCATCATCAAAGAAAATGAACAAAGAGAACAGCAAGCGGGTGAAGCTTATGCTGAATTACTATTGACCAGTCAAGGTCAAGATTACATAGCGGAAGCAGGCTTTGTTAAAATTCTTGATTGAAATTAGGGCCTGTCTGCAAATCCTCTATTCATACTAGTACTAAAAAAATCATTCTACATTCTTAATTCGCGCATTCTAAATTACCCTTACACCAGCAACTTTTGGGCTTTGGTGCAAGATCTGAGCTCTCCCCCTCTCCACTTTGTATTTGCGTGGGAGCTTTTCTAAGACAGAACTAGCGATCGCCAATCAGCTCAAGTTCCGATCAGTAGAAATTTATTTTGCCTTAACTT
The DNA here is from genome assembly GCF_057440575.1 of Johannesbaptistia floridana. NCBI lineage: Bacteria > Bacillati > Cyanobacteriota > Cyanophyceae > Chroococcales > Cyanothrichaceae > Johannesbaptistia > Johannesbaptistia floridana. The sequence goes on along the minus strand of NZ_JALKVM010000421.1, from coordinate 8,920 downwards.
CAGCTAAAATTAAAGAATGAAGAAAATTTAAAAATTAAAATACTAATATGTCGTACAGGCCACAGTATTTGAGTGGAAATCAAATTCGAGAAAAATTTTTACAATTCTACGCCGAGAGAAATCATAAAATTCTACCAAGCTCCTCTTTAGTACCAGAAGACCCCACAGTTTTACTGACAATAGCTGGGATGTTACAGTTTAAACCAATTTTTCTGGGACAAAAAACCTCAGAATATCCCAGAGCTACCACGTCACAGAAATGTATTCGTACTAACGACATAGAAAACGTGGGCAGAACAGCAAGACATCATACATTTTTTGAGATGTTGGGTAACTTCAGCTTTGGAGACTATTTTAAAGAACAAGCGATCTCCTGGGCGTGGGAATTATCAACAGAGGTATATGGCCTACCCCCAGAACGATTAGTGGTGAGTGTATTCAAAGAAGATGAAGAAGCCTTAGAGATTTGGCGAGATAAAATAGGAGTCCCTAGCCATCGCATCATCAAGATGGGAGAAGAAGATAACTACTGGAAATCAGGTCCCACCGGACCCTGTGGACCTTGTTCAGAAATATACTATGACTTTCATCCAGAATTAGGAGATGAAAATATAGATCTCGAAGATGATAGCCGTTTTATCGAGTTCTATAACTTGGTATTTATGCAGTATAACCAAGATAGCGAAGGAGAACGCACCCCCCTACAAGCCAAAAACATTGATACAGGCTTGGGACTAGAAAGAATGGCCCAAATACTGCAACAGGTGCCTAATAACTATGAAACAGACCTAATTTTACCCATCATCGAAGTAGCAGCAGAAATAGCTAAAGTTAACTACCAAGAGGCTGACAGTCAACAAAAAGTATCTCTCAAGGTAATAGGCGACCATGTGCGGGCAATTGTCCAAATGATTGCCGATGGCATTACCCCCTTTAATACTGGGAGAGGTTATATTCTACGTCGTCTGATTCGGCGAGTAGTGCGTCATGGCAGACTATTGGGGATACAATCAGCATTTATTACCCCAGTAGCCGAAAAAGCAATTAGTATGGGTAAACATGTATACCCAGAACTAGAAGAAAGGGAACAACTGATACTCACAGAAATTAAAAGCGAAGAACAACGCTTCCTCTCTACCCTGGAAAAAGGAGAAAAACTCTTAGAAGAATTACTGGCAAAAGAAACTAAAGAAATAAGCGGTGAAGATGCCTTTATACTCTACGATACCCACGGTTTCCCCCTAGAATTAACCCAGGAAATTGCCGCAGAAAATGGCATGGGAGTAGATTTAGAAGGCTTTGCCGCAGAAATGAAAAAACAGCGTATCCGTTCTCAAGCGGCTCACGAAACTATAGACTTAACTGTACAAGGTAGCTTAGATAAATTAGCAGCTACAATTCATCCTACTTCCTTTTTGGGTTATACTGAATTCCAATCTACTGCTAAAGTTACCGCCGTTTTAGTAGAAGGGAAGTCCGTAGAAGGCGCTGAAGCAGGTCAAGAAGTACAAATAGTTTTAGATCAAACTCCCTTTTATGCAGAATCAGGAGGACAAATAGGCGATCGCGGTTACCTCAGTGGGAACAATTTGGTAATTAGAATCGATGATGTGCAAAAAGAGTCGGGAATGTTTATCCACTTCGGAAAAGTTAAGCGTGGCACAGTAGAAGTAGGAGATGAAATTACCGCTAGTATAGACCGCGCCTGTCGTCGTCGTCTCCAAGCCCATCACACGGCTACTCATTTACTACAGTCAGCCTTGAAAAAAATTATCGGTGATTCTGTATCTCAAGCAGGATCTGAAGTGAGTTTTGACCGTCTCCGCTTCGATTTTACCTGTAACCGTGCCCTCACAGCACCAGAATTAGTAGAAATAGAAGACCAAATTAATACTTGGATTGCTGAAGCTTATGACACCGAAATTGCCGTAATGTCTCTAGAAGACGCTAAAGCCAAAGGGGCGATCGCTATGTTTGGAGAAAAGTATGACGCCGAAGTTAGGGTAATTGATGTGCCTGGGGTGTCTATGGAGTTATGTGGTGGAACTCATGTCAAGAATACCGCAGAAATTGGTATCTTCAAAATCATTAGCGAAAGTGGTCCCTCCGCAGGAGTGAGAAGAATTGAAGCTGTAGCAGGACCAGCTACTCTCAATTATCTTCGAGTGAGAGATTATATTACCAAAAATCTCCAAGATCGCTTTAAAGTTGCACCAGAGGGTATTATTGAACGTGTTAATAATCTGCAAAATGACCTAAAAGCCGCTCAAAAACAAATAGAAACCTTAGAGTCTAAGTTAGCTGTAGCTAACTCTAGTCAATTAGCATCCACAGCAGAAACTGTAGGAGATTTTCAGGTTATAGTTGCTGAAATACCTAACGCGACGGCAGATGCCCTAAAAGTAGCAGCAGAAAGACTGCAACAACAACTACCAGAAGCAGCGATAGTTTTAGGTTCTAGTCCAGAAGCTGATAAAGTTAGTTTAGTAGCAGCATTTAGTCCCAAAATAAATAAAGAAAAGCAACTACAAGCTGGTAAGTTTATCGGTAAAATAGCCAGAATCTGCGGTGGTGGCGGTGGTGGTCGTCCCAATTTTGCCCAGGCAGGTGGTAAGGATGCTAGTAAGTTAAATGAGGCATTAAAAACCGCTAAAACCGAGTTAGTTAATAGCCTAAGTTAATTGTTTTTAGAGAAAAAAAGCAATCTCTCTTATGATACTAAGAGAGAGCTTTTTTTATTTAATTTTATTTTTTATTACAATATAGCATTTTTCGGACTCATGAGGTTGTACCTAACTCGGAGCCTCCTGCCTCTCTTGCCTCCTGCCTCAAAAGGATAACCTCTGTACCTCACCAGTATGAGAATTGCTATAGATCCCTCTTTTGATAGTTAGAAAGGTATATATTTTTTGGTATCATCCAAATTAATTATTATTAAACTATCAATTAATTATGAGTTTACCTGCCTTGGTATTATTCTTTTTATCAATCTTAGCTAACTTAGGTGTACAATTTTTTATGAAGTTGGGAGCAACTAACTTAGGAAAGATCAATTTTACTAGTCTTGGGGAATATACCAGCGCTTTTACTAAATCTCCTGAGTTACTTTTAGGAATATTTTGTGCCGTGGTAGCGGCGATCGCTTATTTCTTTTCTTTAACTAAGTTAGATTTATCTTTAGCTGGTCCTGCTTCCGCACTTATCTATGTTTTTTCCCTATTATTAGGTCGTTTTTATTTCGGTGAATCCATTGTTACCAATCAATATATCGGCTTAGCTTTGATTGTTCTTGGCGTAATTTTAGTTAGTTCTAAGTAAATATTTTTCCTCTATTTTGGTATTTTTATCTAACTATTTAATATAGGCTTGGTGCTGGTTGATGTTATGATTGATAAAATTGAGGTAAAATCACCAAAAAAAGATGCACAAAAATAAGAGACGTTCACTAGCACTATCTACTCTCAAAATTATAGAAGAGGGAAAATATATAGTTAGAGAACAAGAAATTAACTTAAGTGCTGATTTATCTTACTGTTTTGATCATACCTATTCTATTCCTCCTAACCAACATCAAGAAATAGAGATAAATAAGCCCTATGAAAAAACCTTGATTACAGTAGCTAATCAAACTACTTTACAAGGTATTCAAAATGCTAGGGAAAAATATACCCACATAGGAGTATTAAACTTTGCCTCCGCTAAAAATCCGGGAGGAGGTTTTAAAAATGGTAGTAAAGCACAAGAAGAGAGTTTAGCTAGATCTTCTGCCCTCTATAGTAGTCTTAATTTAGCCTTTGATTACTATGAATATCATAGAGAATTAAAAAACCCTCTTTATTCAGATTATATGATTGTTTCACCCAAGGTACCATTTTTTAGAAATGACGAAGGTGAATTACTAGAAAAGCCAATTTTATGTACAGTATTTACTTCTCCCGCAGTCAACAAAGGAGCGATAAAAGATAAGCAACTATACCCTCAAATTGAGGAAATTATGACAGCAAGAACTAAAAAGTTATTAACCTTAGCTTATAGAGAAAAAGTAGAAATCTTAATTTTAGGTGCCTGGGGATGTGGTGTATTTCAAAATGACCCTCAACAAATCGCTTCCATATTTAAAAAAGTTATAATGAGTGAATTTTTCGGTGCCTTTAAAGAAATAAATTTTTCTGTTTTAGATCGAAAAGAAAATCAACCTATATTTAAAGAATTTACACTGATATAGCCGAAGCAGAGGGCGTAAGCCGAAGCAGAGGGCGCAAGTAGAATAAGAGGGCGTAAGTAGAAGCAGAGGGCGCAAGTAGAATAAGAGGGCGTAAGTAGAAGAATGGGGCGTAAGTAGAATAAGAGGGCGTAAGTAGAAGAATGGGGCGTAAGTAGAATAAGAGGGCGCAAGCCTTGCGCCCCTACATAATAATCACCTGTATGAGACAAGATGAAAAAACCAGTCAACCTTGTTTAGAATTTACCAGGTTTGCTGATGATGATAATGGGCGAATCGATATGTGTAAAGAAGTGGTTGGCGATCGCTTTATTGGTCATTTGGTAGTAAGCTGAATAAGAGGGCGTAAGCCGAAGAATAGGGCGCAAGTATGAGCGCACCGAAGGCGGTGGGGATCTCCTCATATCTTCTACTAGAACTTATGTACTAATTTTTTTCGGATTGTTACGAATATATTCTCTAATATGATTTAATTGGTTTTCATTCTGGATAATTATTTCAAAATAATTTCTTTGTCAAACAATAGGATAAGGATTTTCAGAAATTTTTTTGATATGTTTTAGTGTACTAATGTAATATATAATGTAGGGGCGCAAGGCTTGCGCCCCTAATGTAATATATATCGAATCCAACATGGATAAAAAAGTTATTACAGAAACCTGATTATTCTTCTGATAGATTTCTCTTAGAATTTCAAAACACTGTATATTTAATGCTTATTTTCCTATTTTAGTGACTAATTTATATTCAATCTCCTTGCTGAGTATTTATACTTAGCAATTCAACAAAAAAAGGGCAGCACTTCGCGATCGCGCCCCTCAACTACCTATTACTGTAGCCGATACGTTAAGCTATAAATTGAGAAAATAAATATTTGTAAGTTCCCAAACACAAAATGGCCTTTGCTTCGATTATTCGTACCCTACTCAATTCTTCCCTTACCAACGAATTAATCTTAAAACTAGAAAAAAACTCTAAACTTAATATTAACGGTCTTTCTCGCCTAGCTAAAGGCTTAGTAGCTTCTAGTTTAGCCCAAAAACAGCAACAAAACCTCCTAGTAATTTGCGCAACCCTCGAAGAAGCAGGACGTTGGAATGCCCAATTAGAAGCTATGGGATGGGAAACAGTACACTTTTATCCAACCTCAGAAGCTTCCCCCTATGACCCCTTTGACCCAGAATCAGAGATGATTTGGGGTCAGTTACAAGTACTAGCAGATTTACAGGAAAATCGCCCTAGTCGCGCAATAGTGGCCACAGAACGTTCTCTCCAAAACCATCTACCACCCCGCCACAATTTAGAAACATATTTTGTTAATCTGCAACAGGGTAATATTTATAAACCAAAAGAAATAGAAACCAAGTTAGTTAAATTAGGATTAGAAAGGGTTTCTCTCGTAGAAAGCGAAGGACAATGGAGTCGTAGAGGGGATATTCTTGATATATTTCCGGTTTCTTCAGAATTACCCGTTCGTCTCGAATGGTTTGGAGATGAATTAGAACAAATAAGAGAATTTGACCCCGCTACTCAACGTTCTCTTGATAAAATTCCTCAAATACTCCTAACTCCCACCAGTTTTTCCCCAGTCATAACTCAAGCTTTGACCACAGAACAACAACAGAGTCTCTTTAGTGAAGAAGAATTAGAGGCTTTGACTAGAGATGTTTACCCCGAGGGGATGCGTCGTTATCTGGGTATTGCTTTCCCTTCCGGCGCTTCTATTCTTAACTATATTGATGAATCTACCCTAATTGTTATCGATGAACCTATTCAATGTCAAGCCCATAGCGATCGCGCTGTGAGACAATGGGACGAACAATGGGCAACTCAGCAACATTTACAGAAAATTCACCGTAACTTTACAGATATTCTTGCTGACATCCAAAAACAAAAAATTTATCTTTCTGAATTAGTTACCGAAGATAACTCTGATTTTAATCTGGTAACTCGTCCCCTCCCAGTTACACCTCACCAATTCGGAAAACTAGCAGAAATATTACGGGGTAAACGAGAAGCTTATACTAATATTCTACTTCTTAATAAATATTCTACTTGGTTAATCTCAGCTCAACCAATGCGTTCTGTCGCACTACTTCAAGAACATGATTGTCCAGCGAGTTTTGTGGCTAATACCAAAGACTATCTAGCTATCGATAAAATACTTAATCAACATATTCCAGTTGCTCTAAAATACAAGGGGATGGCAGAGTTAGAGGGATTTATCTTACCTAGTTTCCGCATTGCCGTAATTACAGACCGAGAATTTTTTGGACAACATAGTCTCGCCACCTCCGGTTATGTCCGTAAACGTCGTCGCGCCACCTCTAAACAAGTAGATGTAAATAAGCTGAGTCCGGGAGATTATGTGGTTCATAAAACCCATGGGATTGGTCAGTTTTTGCAGTTAGAAAGTTTAGCAACCCGGGAATATTTAGTAATTAAGTATGCAGATGGTACCCTGCGAGTACCCGCCGACTCCCTCGATGTTCTGTCTCGCTATCGCAAAACCGGAACAAAAGCCCCGGAATTGCACAAAATGTCTAGTAAAGCTTGGCAAAATACTAAAAATCGGGTGCGTAAAACTGTTAAAAAATTAGCAGTTGATTTACTTAAATTATACGCCCAACGTTCCCAAACTATCGGCTACGCCTATCCACCAGACCAACCCTGGCAACAAGAGTTAGAGGATTCTTTTCCCTATCAACCAACTCCAGATCAACTTAAGGCAATTCAAGAAGTAAAAAGAGATTTAGAAAGCGATCGCCCTATGGACCGTCTGATTTGTGGCGATGTAGGTTTTGGTAAAACAGAAGTAGCTATACGCAGTATTTTTAAGGTAGTTACTGGTGGGAATAAACAAGTAGCTTTTTTAGCCCCTACTACTATACTAACTCAACAACATTATCATACCCTCAAAGAAAGATTTGCCCCCTATCCTATTAATGTTGGTTTACTTAACCGTTTTCGTACTGCATCAGAGAAAAAAGATTTATTAGAAAAATTAGCTACGGGAGAATTAGATGTTGTAGTGGGAACTCAACAGTTACTGAGTAAAACCGTAAAGTATAAAAATTTGGGTCTCTTGGTGGTAGATGAAGAACAAAGATTCGGAGTTAACCAAAAAGAGAAAATAAAAGCAATTAAACAACAAATTGATGTTTTAACCCTCTCGGCTACCCCCATTCCTCGAACTCTCTATATGTCTCTATCTGGAGTGCGCGAGATGAGTCTGATTAATACTCCCCCCCCTTCTCGTCGTCCAATTAAAACTCATCTTTCTCCCCATAATCCAGAGGTGGTGAGAAATGCTATCCGCAACGAATTAGACAGGGGAGGTCAAATCTTCTATGTAGTGCCAAGAGTTGAAGGGATAGAGTTGGTAGCAGGTCAAATTCGGGAAATGATTCCTAGCATCAGAATCGCGATCGCCCACGGTCAAATGGTGGAAACAGAGTTAGAGTCTACTATGTTGGCTTTTAGTAATGGGGAAGCTGATTTGTTAGTTTGCACTACTATCATTGAATCGGGTTTAGATATTCCTAAAGTAAATACTATCATAGTAGAAGATGCTCAAAGATTTGGTCTCTCTCAACTCTATCAACTCAGAGGCAGAGTGGGAAGATCCGGAATTCAGGCCCATGCCTGGTTGTTATACGAACCACAAAAACTCACTGACGCCGCCAGAAAGAGATTACGGGCTTTACAAGAGTTTACCCAACTAGGTTCCGGTTATCAATTAGCCGTGAGAGATATGGAAATACGCGGTGTAGGTAATTTACTGGGTGCCGAACAATCTGGGCAAATGGAGGCGATTGGCTTTGATTTATATATGGAAATGCTGCAAGAAGCTATTAAAGAAGTCCAAGGACAAGAAATACCCCAAGTAGAGGAAACACAAGTAGATTTAGCTTTTACCGCCTTTATTCCTAACAACTATATCGCAAATTTAGAACAAAAAATGGACGCCTATCGCCTCCTCGCTAGAGCTAATTCTACACCAGAATTAGCACAAATTGCCGCAGATTGGAGCGATCGCTATGGGGATTTACCCGCACCTGTGCAACAATTATTCCAAGTAATGGAGTTAAAGCAATTGGGTAAATCATTGGGATTTTCTCGCATCAAAGTAGAAGGTAAACAAAACGTAGTCTTAGAAACTCCCATGGAAGAACCAGCCTGGAAATTATTAGCAGAAAATCTCCCTCAACATCTGCGATCTCGCTTTGTTTATATTAATAAAAAAGTTGTTGTTAGAGGTTTAGGCGCAGTCAAACCACAACAGCAATTAGAATCTTTAATTGACTGGTTTAAAGAGTTAATAATGTAGCTATTTTGTAGGGTGCGTTAGTGGTTGAGTAATGAGTAATGAGTTTTGAAGTAATGAGTTTTGAAGTAAGAAGGTAGCCAGTAGGTTGGGTTGAGGCACGAAACCCAACATTATATTAGTAGTAGGGTGCGTTAGGCCGAAGATTTCTCTTGGTCAATCACAAGTAAGATAACGGATTGCCGTAACGCACCGTTAGATGAGTTTTGAAGTAATGAGTAATGAGTAATGAGTAGTACTTGTAGTAGTAGGGTGCGTTAGTGGTTGAGTAATGAGTAATGAGTTTTGAAGTAATGAGTTTTGAAGTAAGAAGGTAGTAGTAGGGTGCGTTAGGCCGAAGATTTCTCTTGGTCAATCACAAGTAAGATAAC
>NZ_JALKVM010000420.1:0-5078 GCF_057440575.1 Johannesbaptistia floridana | reverse complement strand
ATTACTCGGTACTCTACACTAGATATGTAGACTCAATAACTAGCTTGACCTTACACGCCCAGTTAGGGTAAACTTCGATACGATCAAAGGTATTCCTATTTATGTATCCAAGTTCAGCGGATCATTTCTGTTTCTTACACCTATAAAAAAGGCTAAGCGCGACTCATCTATAAATACTATATAGCATTTTCTCCACTCATCAGTTACATTGAAGATTGTAATTGTCTTAAAAGTTTACATTTTTGCAACAAATGTACAATATAGAAAAAATACCTCTGGTTATAGCTGGTATAATAGTAAGTTTTCCCTACTATTATTTTACGTTTTTAACTATCTCTACTGCTTGTTGAGGACGATAAATTTATACCTTCTTAGCTATAGTATTTGAATAATGTTGGGTTTCGTGACAAGGGCCCAACCTACTGGCTTCAGGAATTGTGATGGCCGTCATGGTTAATGGTTAATCAGCTTTTTATTCTTAATTATGATAATTATAGCAATTCCAAAACAAGTGAGGTACATTTTCCTATTTACACTTATTTTTGGGAGGCAAAAATCCTTTAGACTCGCACTAGTAGGGGCGCAAGGCTTGCGCCCTTTAGCGCAAGGCTTGCGCCCTTTAGCAGAATTTAAGCATAAATACTGAAAAATCATGAGATATTTTGGTGGGCGTTCTAAATTTATAGCCAGTTTTTCAAGAAAATTAAATTCCTGTGTATTTTGTGCTCATCAGAAATAGGAGTATGTCAAAATAAGGAAAAGCGATCGCTCTTAGCAACAGTAATCATGGTAGAAACCCACAAAAAAACACAATTGAAAACACCAAGCCCCTATCAACTACGCACTGAATTAGAAACAGCTATAATAAAAGACCTACTAGGACCAGTGGGAGGGGAAACAGAAGAAATCACAGAAAGTAGTGTAAGCGATCGCTATTTAGTAGGTTTACTAGCGCCACAAAAACGCCTAATTACTCAAGCAGAAGCGGCAGCAGAACAAGACAGCACAGTTATTGCCGATGCCGGAAGCGCTGAAGAAGACTCCACAGACATTACTACTCCTCCGATAAATACCATGTTTCCCTCATCTTTGGGACTAACTTTTTGTGTCGATAGTCAATGTCATGCCATAACAATTCAGGCAAGTTGGGGAAGATATGAACGAGAAGAAAGCCAGGAAATTTTTAAGGAAAATGGAGACCCCATCAGAGTATGGCGACGTTATCCCATGACCGGGAAAACCCCGATAGAATTATCTGTAAATCAGTCCATACACTGGGTAGTAAATCCTGAACAGGCGCCAGAAGTATATGTAGAAGGAACAGTACGGAGATTAGATAATCAAGAATGGATTATTTCTCTATTTTTAGTAAATGCCCAAACTGAACCGAGTAGAAATAGAGATCGCGCCTGGCTATTTCAACCAGAATTAAAAGTAACAGCAGTAGATTCTAGTAATCCAGAGATTTTTGTTCGTAAACCCATATCTACGCCAATTAGTATGCTAAATCCTCTGAATCAACAGGAAAATCAACTAATGGCTATGTTATATCGCGACCAAATCGAGTTCGCCGTCGGACATGGTACTAGTGTGATAGCCAAAAAGGCTAATGATACCCACACTAAAGCTATTTCTTTGACTACTAGCATGATTCCTCGTTACGAAGTTGCCAAAACTCAACCACCATCAGTAGCAGAAATACCAGAATTAGCTGATTTAGTCTTAGATATGCAAAAATTAGCTGAGATTAACCCAGAAACACTATATAGTTTAACTAAAGCCTATGATAACTGGTTAAAAGAACAATATAAACAACTAGAAATAGACCCAAGTTTGGCTACATATCAAGAAACCGCCACTAAATCCCTAGCAGAATGCCAAAAAACCTTAACTCGTATCCAAGCAGGAATCAATACCTTAATTAATAATTCAGAAGCTAGAGAAGCTTTTGCCTTTATGAATCGTGCTATGTGGCAACAGCGCATACATTCTATATATAGTGAGAAAAAACGTAGAGGGGAAAAAGTAGAATTAACAGATATAGATATACCAAAAAATCGGAGTTGGTATCCATTTCAATTGGCTTTTGTGTTACTAAATATACCCAGTTTGACCGAGTTGAATCATCCAGAAAGAAGTAATCTAGAAAGCGCGATCGCCGATTTACTCTGGTTTCCCACAGGAGGAGGAAAAACAGAGGCATACTTGGGAGTAGCTGCCTACACTATGGGGATTAGAAGACTCCAAGGAATCCAGGGAGATAAACATCCCGCAGGCGTAACAGTATTGATGCGCTATACCCTACGTCTATTAACCTTACAACAATTCCAAAGGGCTACTACCTTAATTTGTGCCTGTGAAGCTATACGCCGAGAAAATGAAAATAAATGGGGTAGTGAACCCTTTCGGATTGGTCTTTGGGTAGGACAAAATAGCACACCGAACTATACATCAGGAAGTGAAGAATATGTGAAAAGAAGCCGAGGACAGGGAACATTTAGTCGAGGAGGATCCCCCCATCAATTGACTAATTGTCCTTGGTGTGGCCATGATATCGACAAAGGAAAAAACATTGAAGTAGAAAATGTAGACAAAGGCAGAGGCAGAACATTTATTAAATGCGGCGACCTCCTCGGACAATGTCAGTTTAGTCAAGGAGAAGGATTACCCATTTTAGTAGTAGATGAAGAGATATATCGTCGGTTACCAACTCTATTAATAGCTACAGTAGATAAATTTGCCCAAATGCCATGGAAAGGACCAGTACAAATGTTATTTGGCAGAATTAGTGGCTACTGCGATCGCCATGGCTTTCGTTCTCCAGATTTACCAGACAGCGACCACCATAAAGCTACTCGCCTTCATCCCGCCTCTCATACCGTCTCTCACCCACAACTACGTCCACCAGATTTAATTATTCAAGACGAATTACACCTAATTAGTGGCCCTTTAGGCAGTTTAGTGGGACTCTATGAAACAGCAGTAGATAGTCTATGTACCTGGGAACTCAATGGTAAAAAAGTATACCCCAAAATTATCGCCTCTACCGCCACGATTAAACAAGCTACTACCCAAGTACATAATCTCTTTGCACGCAAACTACAGGTTTTTCCTCCCCAAGCTATTAATATTCAAGACAACTTCTTCTCTCGCCAAAGACCAACCAACGAAGCTACACCAGGTCGAGTATATCTAGGTATTTGTGCTCAAGGTAGAAGAGTAAAAGCCGCAATCATCCGTGTATATATCGCCGCCTTAGCAAGTGCCCAATCTCTCTATGAAAAATATGGTGATTCAGTAGACCCCTGGATGACTCTCGTAGGCTATTTTAACTCCTTACGGGAATTAGGCGGCACTAGACGATTATTAGATGATGATATTCGTCTACGTTTAAATAAAATGGAAAAAAGAGGTCTCAGTAATCGTTTAATTAGAGAAATAGATGAGTTGACTTCTCGTAAAGATTCTACTGAGATTCCCCTGATTTTAGATAAGTTAGAAACTCCTTTTAAAACTCAGTCTAAAAAACAAAAAGTTAAGGGTAAAAAGCCTTTGGATGTGGTTTTGGCTACCAACATGATTTCCGTGGGAGTAGATGTAAAACGCCTCGGTATCATGGTAGTCTGTGGACAACCGAAAAACACCGCAGAATATATTCAAGCCACCTCTCGTGTTGGTCGTAGTTATCCAGGTTTAGTATTAACTCTATATAATTGGGCAAGACCCAGGGATTTATCCCATTATGAGAGGTTTACTCACTATCACGCCACTTTTTATCAGAATGTAGAAGCTTTATCCGTGACACCCTTCGCCCCAGGAGCATTATATCGCGGTTTAACTGCTTTGTTAGTATCTTTAATCAGACTCAATGAAACCAGTTTGAATGGCAATAAAGAAGCAGGAAAAATACAGCTAGACCATGCTAGTGTACAAGCCGCCGTAGAAGCGATCGCCAACCGCACCTGTCATATTGAAAATATTCAACAAAGTCAAGAAATAAGACGTATCCTCACAGAAAAACTAAAAACTTGGTACGATAATGCTCAAAATTTAATGGGTGGAAGTACTCTAGCCTATCAAAAAAGAGATGGAGAAAGTGTTGGCTTACTTACCCCAGCGATTGGGGATAAATGGGAAGAGTTTACCTGTCTTAATTCCCTGCGTAATGTAGAACCGAGTATTGGCTTAATTTTTACCGATCAACCTCCTGATGAAGATGGCGATCGTCTTCCTCAACCTTTTGGTCAAAAGAATGTTAATCAAGATCTAGAGAAATGAACTACAGGACCTTGAATTTATTAAGTAGTTTATATGTCAAAAAATACCATTAATTCTTACAGAGGAAGAACTAGAAGCCTTGATAAATAGGGGCGCAAGCCTTGCGCCCCTACAAGGGCAGCAATAAACTCAGACCCTCGCATCTTTATCACTCATTTACTTGTGGATGAATAATGAGTTTTGAAGTAATGAGTTTTGAAGTAAGAAGTAAGGAGTAAGGAGTAAGGAGTAAGAAGTAATGAGTAAGGAGTCTTGAAGTCTTGAAGTTTTGAAGTTTTGAAGTAATGAGTTAAAGAATTAATGCGATCGCCCTTAAAAATTGGTTGACACTCAAGACATATTCAGTATTTTGATAAAATAGTACTTTTGTTCTCTGAGGGGGTGAGTTTAATTAAAAAATCAATTTTGAATAAGGATTAGTTAGTACAATAGTACTGGTGCTTTGATCTAAGGCGATCGCTTTAAAGAGGGATAAAATAAGAATAAATTTTAGAAAACAAAGTCAATTAAGATATCTTCTGATTGGGTTTCTAATTTTTCGGGATCTTCAGCCCATTCTTGCGGAATATAACGAATATATTCGAGAATATAATTGAATTGTTTCATAATAATTTCTTTGCCAGACAACAGGATGAGGATTTTCAGAAATTTTTTTGATGTGTTTTGTTACACAAGATTTAAATCTAGCAATAAACGATGAACATCAGCATGGTTTTCGTTGTGGTGCAATCTAGTAGGGGCGCAAGGCTTGCGCCCCCTATGATTGGCTTGCGCCCCCTATGATTGGCTTGCGCCCCCTA
>NZ_JALKVM010000419.1:0-5098 GCF_057440575.1 Johannesbaptistia floridana | reverse complement strand
GCAAGCCTTGCCTCAGAAGGGCGCAAGCCTTGCCTCAGAAGGGCGCAAGCCTTGCGCCCCTACTACGAATAAATTCTTTTTTTTGATTAATAAAATGATTTTTGGCAACCTGCTAGGGTAGCAATACTGCTTTTGTTAAGAGAAAATTATTGATTAGAGTAAGGTTGAAAGGAGATTAGGTACAAAGCCAAAAACCCCTCTCCCTGCTCCCGTGCTCCGGTGCTCCCTGCTTTCTCAGAAGGAATATGTTTGATTCTTATCCGAGCAGTATTGGCTAGGGTAGTCTACCGCAAATTAAGTATAAATACTTAAAAACAAAAATACTGAATACGCCTTTACTAGAAACCAATTTTTAAGCGCGATCGCATTAATTCTCTAACTCATATCAAGTTCGGGTGAATACTTATGATAAAAATGAGGTGAGGCACCGAGGCTCCGAGGCAGGAGGCTCCGAGGCAGGAGGCAGAAGGGAAGGAAGAAGGTATGAATGTCTAACTTTATCATAACTAATTAAACGGACATGATATCATTACTCATTACTCATTACTCATTACTCATTACTCATTATTCATTACTCATTATTCATCCACAACCAGTAACATTAGGTAAAGATGCAAGATCTGAGTATAATAGGACTTATTGGCATTGAAGCTTACTTAATTTAAAAAATTATTATATAAACAATAAACAATGAATAAAATTCTTTTTCCTGCTAATAGTTTTACCCAAAGATGTCAAGAACAAATAATCATCGCTAAACAAAAAGGCGCCTTACAACCAATTCCTACTGACTATTTAATTATAGAAGATGGTGGCATACCTTTTATTATAAGGATTGTTAAAAACTTAATTCGTAAAGAAAAAGCCAAAAAAAAAGAAGCAAAAAATCCTAACTTTGACCCTTTTTTACCCTACGATGTTGATTTATTTGTCACAGATATTTCTTCTACCCATTTATGTTTATTAAATAAATTCAATGTCATAGATGAACATTTACTTATAGTTACCCGAGAATTTGTCGAACAAACTAGTATATTAAATATAGAAGATTTTTTTGCCGTTTGGGCTGTATTAGCAGAATTTAACGGGTTAGTATTTTATAACTGTGGAGAAGTAGCTGGGGCTTCAGTAAGACATAAGCATTTACAAGTAGTGCCTAAACAATTAGCACCAGATCTTGCTAATATTCCTATTGAAACTATTATAAATAATTCAGATTTAGAAGAAACAAATAGTCAACTAAAATCCCTGAGTTTTAAACATGCTTATAGTCAGATAATGACTCCTTGGCAAGAATCTATCACAGAAGCAGCTAATTTAAGCTTAGAAATTTATCAAAAATTATTACATCAAGTAGATATAGCACCAGGAGAGCCATATAATTTATTAATGACTAGAGAATGGATGTTAATTATTCCTCGTTCTCACCCAAGTTATCAAAAGATTGGGATTAATTCTCTAGGTTTTGCTGGGGCAATACTGGTGAAAAATCAACAACAGTTAGAATTAGTTAAAACGGAGAAACCTTTAAAGATTTTAGAAGCTGTAGGGGTGAAAAAATGAATAACAATCAGCAAAGTTTACAAATAAGAGATAAAGCTTTTGTTTGGGGTAAAAAAACCTATTTAATGGCAGTGTTAAATGTAACGCCTGATAGCTTTAGTGATGGAGGTAAATTTAATACCCTAGACAGGGCTTTACAACAGGCAGAACACTTAGCAGCTTGTGGGGCTGATATCATTGATATAGGTGGACAATCAACACGCCCTGGAGCAGAAATAATACCTGTAGAAGTAGAATTAGAACGGGTGATTCCTGTAATTAAAGCAGTAAGAGAGGTTATAGATATACCAATTTCTATAGACACCACTAGGGCAGAAGTAGCTAAAGAAGCGGTAGCTGTGGGAGCAGATATAATTAATGATATATCTGGTGGAACTTATGACAGCAAAATGTTTCCTACAGCAGCTAAATTAAATGTACCAATAGTTTTGATGCACATTCGTGGTACTCCAAAAACTATGCAGCAACAAACCAATTATCAAGACTTAATTGAGGAAATTATCGCCTTTTTGAAACAACAGATTGATTTAGCCGTAGCCGCAGGAATCAAGAAATCTCAGATAGTTATTGATCCTGGTATCGGCTTTGCCAAAACTCATCAACAAAACTTAGAGATTTTGCGCAATTTACAAGCATTTGGGCAGTTAAATACTCCTATACTAGTGGGATCTTCTCGGAAACGCTTTATCGGAGAAATTATTGGTAGAGATAATCCTCAAGATAGAGTTTGGGGCACAGCCGCTACCTGTTGTGCAGCGATCGCCTCCGGTGCTGATATACTAAGAATCCATGACTTACCAGAGATGTATGATGTGTCTCGGGTAGCTGATGCAATTTGGCGTAACTAACTAGATAAAGATAATGAATGACAAATTTCTCGATTTAGAAATAATTGCTCGCAAAACAAAACAAGCAGCCCAAAGTCTGGCAACCCTATCAACAGCAGCCAGAAATGAAGCTTGTATAGCTATTGCCAATGCCTTGGCTTCATCAGAAGCAGAAATTATCGCCGCCAATCAAGAAGATTTAAAGGCAGCAAAAGAAGATAGTATTGGTGAGGCACTCTATGCCCGTTTGAAATTAGGAGAAAGTAAACTCGCAAGTGCGATCGCAGGAGTGAGACAAATAAGTCAACTAGATGATCCTGTAGGTAAACTGCAAATTAACCGCCAGTTAGATGATGGCTTAATTCTCACCAGAGTTACCTGCCCTTTGGGGGTATTAGGAGTCATTTTTGAAGCTCGCCCTGAGGCTTTGATTCAAATCACTACCCTAGCGATCAAGTCTGGCAATGGGGTTATCTTAAAAGGTGGTAAAGAGGCGATTCACTCCTGTCAAACTCTCACTAAAATAATTCACCATGCCTTGAGTCAAACAGCAGTAGATCCCTACGCCGTGCAATTACTCACCACAAGAGAAGAAATTCGAGGGTTATTATCTTTAGATAAGTATGTAGATTTAATTATTCCTCGGGGCTCTAATGCTTTTGTGAGTTATATTCAAAATAATACCCATATTCCTGTATTAGGTCATGCCGATGGTATTTGTCATCTCTACGTTGATCAAAAAGCTGATTTAAATAAAGCTGTAAAAATCGCTGTAGATGCTAAAACTCAATATCCAGCCGCATGTAATGCAATAGAAACTATGTTGGTACATAGGGAGATTGCTGCTGATTTTCTCCCTCTAGTAGCTTCAGCTATGAAGGAAAACCAGGTTAAACTTTTAGGGGATACAGCAACTCGGGAGTATATAAATATTGCTCCGGCTACTAAGACTGATTGGAGTACAGAGTACTGTGATTTGATTTTAGCAGTTAAAATTGTTGATTCCCCAGAAGAGGCGATCGCTCATATCAATGAATATGGTTCTCACCACACCGACGCTATCGTTACTGAAGATATAGATACAGCAGAAGCTTTCCTTAATCAAGTGAATGCTGCTGGAGTATTCCATAATTGTTCAACTCGTTTTGCTGATGGTTTTCGTTATGGTTTTGGGGCTGAAGTAGGTATTAGTACTCAAAAAATGCCTCCTCGCGGACCAGTAGGATTAGAAGGATTAGTTACCTATAAGTATCAATTAAGAGGAAATGGAGAGATTGTGGCTGATTATGCTGATAAGAAAGGAAAATCATTTAAACATCGAGATTTATAGGGCTTTTAGTCAAGAATGAATTTAGCTATAGTAGAGAGTTGAGCATCAATCCAAAAAGTCATGCTATTAATGGCGATCGCTCTTCTCCTAGTATATTTTTACTATATTTTCCTGAAGTTTAATATTCTACTTATTTATATTTACAAGAAATAGGGATTGCTTTTAATGCGCGATCGCTCTTTTTCTAGTATATATTTACTATATTTTCCTCAACTTTAACATGTTACTTATTTATATTTATAAGAAATAGGGATTGGTATTAATGGCGATCGCTCTTTTTCTAGTATATATTTACTATATTTTCCTCAACTTTAACATGTTACTTAGTTATATTTATAAGAGATAGGGATTGCTTTTAATGCGCGATCGCTTTTCTCCTAGTATACTTTTACTATATTTTCCTGAAGTTTAATATTCTACTTAGTTATATTTATACGAGATAGGAATTGGTATTAATGGCGATCGCTCTTCTCCTAGTATATTTTTACTATATTTTCCTCAACTTTAACATGTTACTTAGTTATATTTATAAGAGATAGGAATTGGTATTAATGGCGATCGCTTTTCTTTTAGTATATTTTTACTATAGCAGTGACCGCAGTGGTGTTAACAACATTTATCACTAACTTTTCCCCCCTTCCCCCCTTACCAAGGGGGGCTTTTCATCATTTTTGTCAACATCTATTGGCTCATTGCTATATATTTTCCTGAAGCTTAATATTCTACTTAGTTATATTTATAAGAAATAGGAATTGGTACTGATGGCGATCGCTCTTTTTCTAGTACATATTTACTATATTTTCCTCAACTTTAACATGTTACTTAGTTATATTTATAAGAGATAGGGATTGGTATTAATGGCGATCGCTTTTCTTTTCGTCTTACTATATTTTCCTCAACTTTAACATGTTACTTAGTTATATTTATAAGAGATAGGGATTGGTATTAATGGCGATCGCTCTTTTTCTAGTATATTTTTACTATATTTTCCTCAACTTTAACATGTTACTTAGCTATATTTATAAGAAATAGGAATTGGTATTAATGGCGATCGCTTTTCTCCTAGTATATTTTTACTATATTTTCCTCAACATAGGCACCATATAAACTGGCACCTCATATCAAGTTCGGGTGAATACTTACGATAAAAATGAGGTGAGGCAGGAGGCACCGAGGCAGGAGGCTCCGAGGAAAGGAAGAAGGTATGAAGGTAGAACTTTATCATAACTAATTAAACGGACATGATATTACTTAAAGACGTAAAGACGTAAAGACTCCAAAACTCCAAGACTTCAAGACTTCTTACTTCAAGACATCAAGACGTCAAGACTTTTTACTTCAAAACTCATTACTTCAAAACTCATTACTCATTATTCAT
>NZ_JALKVM010000418.1:0-40472 GCF_057440575.1 Johannesbaptistia floridana | reverse complement strand
TTCTGTCTTATTTTGCTGTTTGAGTAAATTTGAGTAGATTTTTAGAAGCGGTGAAAAATGGTTAAGTATCTAAAGATGAGGCATGATTATGAAGATTTATGTACAAAGTAGAGGAGTAGATCCTGAAGATGACTACCGTTGGCTATTGATTGACCAGGAAAATCAAGTTCAAGAAACTCCCAGTTTTCTCAATCAGGCGATCGCCTCTGGTTACCCTAGTTTAGTCTCTCTAATTGATAGTCATAAGTTTTCTCTGGTTTTAGCTCGTATACAAAAGAATCTAGTTTTACTAGTTACTGGCTTAGCCGCTACTAATGCTCAACTAGATTTTATGGGGCGTAAAATTCGTAATTCTTTAGTTTGGATCGCTTCAGAAGAAGAAGAGGAGGATATGGTTAGAGCTATTACTGTAGCTGCTTTACAAGCTAGATTAGCTGAACTAGTGGAAGAGGTAATTGATAGAAATGAGAGTTGTGATTATGGTTTTACCATTGATAATCATAAGTTACTCAAAATACCTGATTCTATTTATCTTAGCCATCATCATAACTTGGATCCTAATTGTCAAATAGGTCATAATTGCGAAAATCTCCGCCAAGAAATTGCTTTAGAAATGCAAGCTAACCAGCTTCTGAAACAACATCAGTTACTAGTAGTAGTCACTACGATTAAGTCTGACGTTGATTTACAAAAAATGCACGTTTGGCGCGGTTTATCTAATCGTGTTCAATCAAGTCAATTAATTCCTACTAATTCAGGGTCTCTAGTGCAAGTTGAGCAAAAAAAAACCCTCGCGACGACAGCAGTTATCGCTACAGTAATCCTGGTTTTGACGGTATTCTTGATTCTATAGAAGATGGTATTTTAGAAGTAGCTGATAGTTTTCAATCTCTAACTCAAGAGTTAGAAAGTAGTGAAATAGTCAAGATTTTGGAACTAATCAGACAAAAATCTAAATTAGAAAGACTGGCTAAAAAAAATCAGCTTTCACAGCAAGATTTATTTTTTCTCAAGGAAGCAGAAGATATTCTTCAAAAGTATCTAACTTTTATTGAGCGTTTGAGAGAGTTGAATCGTCAAGATTTCCGACTATGATACTAAATTAGCACCGGGAGCAAGGGAGCTTTCCAATGCAGTCAAAAAAAAGAGGCGTGGAAACCGTATTTAGTATAATTCCGAATTCACTGGGCTGGAGATAATTGTTGTTCTAGTGTTATTTCTTGCAAGTTTATCGCTTCGGGGTTGAATCTATAGCCCACATTGCGTACTGTTTGAATTAAACTCGGTTGTCTGGGATCTATTTCTATTTTCTTTCTTAGAGACAGTACGTGAGTATCTATTGTCCGGGGATTATCTATGGCATCTGGCCAGGCTCTTTGTAGTAATTCTGAGCGAGTTAGGGGATTTCCCTGAGCTTGAGCTAAGACATATAGTAAGCTAAACTCCTGAGGTGTTAACTCTACTAATTCTCCTTGGAATTCTACACAACGATGAACTACATCTATTTTCAATAATCCATAATCGAGAGCCAGAGGAGCTGCATTGACTCTTTGACGTCTTATCAATGCTTCTACTCTAGCTTTTAATTCTTGCATTCCAAAGGGTTTTGTCAAGTAGTCGTCTGCCCCTGCCCTTAGCCCTCTTACTATATCTTTTTCAGTATTTCGAGCTGAGAGTATTAAAATCAACGATTGTCCTTGATTATAAAGCCATTCACAAAATTCGATTCCATCCCCATCTGGTAAATCAGAATCTATAATCACTAATGTGTACTGACGATTTTGATTTAATAGTAAACTTCTCGCTTGCTGAATGTTAGCACGGTTTTCTACTATATATGATGCCTCTTGCAAATGCCATCCTAAAAGCGATCGCAAGTGGGGATTCCCTTCTACTATTAATATTGACACCAAGTTTTACTCAGCCTTATTAATTATAATTTTTACTTGTCTTTACATTATCAAAGACAATGTCAAGATTATGTAACAATTGCTACTGATGATTAACTATGTAACAAAATTGTTAACAAGGGCAGTAAACTCAAACTCAACCAACGCCACTTATACTCTTGAGGATATTTGCACTCTGTTAACAAGGCTTCCACTCTTTGGGTTAAACGTTGGCTATTTCCATCGCTTAATTCTATGGCAAAATTCCAATCTGGTTGTTTGTTTAAATAACTATTCACTTGTGTGGCTAAGTTTAATAAAGCTTGGGCTAAAATTAACTTATCTACTCTTTGAGCGCTCCAATAGTCTGCTCTCAACTCCCGAATTGTTAACATGTGTTGCCAAAGTTTAGATGTATAGGGTAACCAACTGCTACAAGTTCGTAACCAGCCTAACCCAAAGAAGCACAAATTATCTAAATAGTAGGCGTGAGCTTCTTCGTGAGCGATAACAGCCCTTAACTCTTCTTCATTGAGACTTTTGAGTAAACCACGACTCATGATAATTTTAGATTGCCACAGGCCAATTTGAGCACAATAGGGAAAATCAGTTTCGATGAGGTAAACTGATTTATCTAAGACTATTTCTTGAGTGTAATTAGCCATATTTTTTGATTGTACATACACTTGATGTGTATGATTCAGTAGAATCAAAAAGCTACCAACTAGATAACTCCAAGCTAGTAAATAACTAATCCAACTTGCCTGTAATCCAAACATTTGACCTTCTGGTCCCATACATACTATAGCTATAGCTGTACTAAGCAATAGTAAAGGAGGTAACAGAAAATAACAAAATACACTGCTTTGATGAAAATTATCCGGTGTAACTGGTTCCCCGGATTTAAAATCCGCGGCTTGGGGGTTACCGCCTGAGGCGGTCAATAAACGAATAAATCCCGCTATTGCTAATATAAGTAAGATCATTACTAGGTGCATGGTTTTATTGCTCCTTTTTTTTGCGTACTTCTTCTAGGCGCTTGGCGATCGCTTCTAACTGTTTCACACTCGCTACATCTAAACTATCTGCAAAACTTGCTATTACATCAGGATTTCCCACATTGAGAAAGTTTTGTAATTTTTCGTAGGCCGTAATTGCCTTTGCCTCTTCTTTAGATACTAATGCTTCCCAGGAAAAAGACCGTTTTTCTTTTGAGCACTTTAGCCAGCCTTTTTTTGTTAATCTTTGCATTATCGTCGTAACAGAAGCATAAGCTAGTTCGCGATCAGGATCACTTAAAATTTTTTCATGAACATCTCTAACTGTTACCTTGCCCAAGTCCCAGATAATTTCTAAAATTTCTGTTTCCAAAGGACCGAGAGAGGTTTTTGCTGGACGATATTCTGGTAAAGGAGACATAGGCTAAAAAACATAGATGATTGTTTGCATTCTTAATTTTAATATGATAATATCCAATTTAGTAAAGGGGCATATTATAGTATTTAAAAAAATGAATTATGAATTTTTATAATTGTTTTGTAGAAAAAAAATAAAAAATTTATATAGTTAATAATTTAGTAAGTTAAGTATAATCTAAATAAGAATTTGTAAGATGAAAATTTCATCTAAATTTGACATAACATTAGTAAACAAAAGATAACCTAGGTTAAAATGCAAAATAAAGCTCTTTAAAAGCACATTATTGGATCAGAGCTTCTCTCTCATCCCAAGTTAAAATTCCTTGTCAAAATTAGGGTGTACAAAAATTAATAATATGACTACTTTTTCCATGTCTAATATAAAAAAAGCCGAATCTATCGCTGAGACAACTCCCAGTAATCCAGTAGAAGGGTTAACAGATGAGAAAAGAACTAATCTGTTAGATGATCATTCTGAGGAAGATAATCAGGAAGAGAAAAAGCCAGAAAACTCATCATTTTTTCAGGCAATCACTACTCTCTATGGAGAAGTCAAACAAGATAGTGAGCTTGGTTTCTATATCAAAATAGGTGGGAATAAATATCGCCTATTTGTTTTTCCTGCTAAGTATAGAGGTTGGCTCAAACAAGTAGAGAACCAACCGGATAAACCTTTATATCTTAGAGTATACCCAAAATACCAAATTATTGCTCGTAAACCACCACAGATTTATTTTCAGGTAGTTGCCTGGGCTGAAGAAAATCAATGGTCTGAACCAAATATCTATATTTTTCGAGGAATTTGGCAATTTGTTCCCCAAGTTAGAACCCCGGTTATTTCGGTTTATCGCAATCGTGGTAGCAATGATTATACAGATAAATACAAAGCCTCTCATTTACCCGTGTTAATGCGTCGAGAGGACGAAGCTAGTCCTTTTCGATTTAATCCCAAGATAGCTAAGGAGGATTTACCACCTAAATGGTTTATTCAAGCCAAATTCAAGTTTATTCCCTCAAAAAATTGCTGGGGTTGGATAGAGGACATAGAACCTCCTACTCAGGAAATTCCTGGTTATAAACGACCGAAAAAACAAGACCTTTCTAAAAAGAAAGAGGATGATTTAAACTCACCAATAGTCAAACAATGACACTAGGTGTCAGGTGTCAGGAGTCAAAGGAATTCGGAATTCTTTTGACTTCACTCAAAATTTTAGAAAAATTCTCTCTTAGCTCAAGCATTTTCCGTAACTTATCTGTTACTATATGAGTGATGACAAAATCTTACTTTTGAGAGTAAAAATATCTATGACAGAATCACAAACAGAACAGCAACCAACCAATCAACCTAAGTTAGAAGAACCAAAATTTGGTTTCAATGAATATGCAGAACGGTTGAATGGGAGAGCAGCAATGATTGGCTTCCTACTAACTATAATTATCGAGTATACGACAAAGCAAGGTTTATTAGCGTGGCTAGGTTTACAATAGTTAGTCTAAAGTTAGTCTAAAATAGAAGAAGAAACCTAGAAGCAACTAAATAAAGTTGAGATCTAAATCGATTAGCAATAAATAACTAATGATTAACAATATATTACCTCGCTTTTTAAAAACAACTTATCGCAAAGAACCTATCTCTAGCTTTATTGTGATTGTGGGAGCAGTAGATGCAGTGATAGGAGGTGTAGGTGAGCGCTGGACATTACTTTCTTTCGGAGTGGTAATGATTCTTTTAGCTGCCGCCATGAGATGGTTGCAAGGACAGAAAAATAACGCTGAAATAACTAGTCAAGTATCCCGACAAATGTTACCGCCTAGTTCAGTACCTACTCCATTACCTACTTTAAAACACCCAAGTAAGTATAAGTAGCAAGTATAAGTAGCAAGTATAAGTAGTAAGTATAAGTAGTAAGTATAAGTAGAGGAATGACTAAAATTTAATTACTAAAATTGTAGATTAATACCAGATAAAGAGTAAACTACCCACACTGACCTTCGGTACAGATGTGGGCTTTTAGATGAATAGTTTTCAAGATTTTGTAAACTATCTCCAGTCCATGGACAATCCTGATTACTGCACTCAAAAGATGTGTGGCTTCTTAGCCCAATATGTGATTTTGCTTAACAATTATTCATCTATTGTAAAAAAAAAGGATTTATCATATTCTATAGGGAAAAACCTGGGGAAAAATCTAAAAAAATGAAATTAAATAAATTAAAATTGGCTATATTAACTAGTTTAGCTATTATTACTATTCCTATTAATCCAGCTAAAGCACAACCTATTGTCGAAGAAAACGTATTAATACCGATAGAAAATGTTAGCCTCTGGAAAACACCAAGATTATTATATACTTTTAGAGGTCATAATGCAGTTATAGAGGCATTGGCCTTTAGCCCTGATGGCGAGACTTTAGTTAGTGGAGGAAGTTACAACGATCCAACTCTGAGATTTTGGTCTATAGAAACAGGAGAAAAAGTAGAGGAAATTCGTGCCCAACGCACAGGAGTATATGATATCGTCTTTAGTCCTAACGGAGAACGGATGATTACTACAGGAGAAGACGCAGGTATTAATATTTGGAATTGGCCAACAGGAGAATTTTTATCAACCTTTTTTGAACACCGAAACAATATTTTAGATATAGATGTATCTCCTGATAGTCGCGTCATGGTAACAGGAGGTTTAGATGGTATTCGGGTCTGGAATCTGACCCCACAACGCCCAGCATATATCTTAGATGGTGTAGGAGATCCAACCTATGCTGTTAGTATACATCCCAATGGCTATATTATCGCTACAGGACATAAAAATGGGAAAGTAAAAATATGGAATGTCAGACAAAGAAGAGAAATAGCAGAGATAGAACCCCACAGGGAAACTGTTAATGGCTTGATTTTTACCCCAGATGGAGAAAAATTAATTACATGTAGTCATGATGGCATTATCAAAGTATGGAATTTACAAAATAGACAGTTACTATACACCTTAACTGGTCACAGAGGTAGAATTAGAGCCATGACTCTCAATCCTGATGGTAAAACCTTAGCAAGTGCTGCTAATGATGGTGTACGTATATGGGATATAGAAAGGGGAGAATTTATTACCCGTATATCAGGACATACAGATTGGGTAGAGTCTTTAGCATTTAGTAATGATGGCAGAAAACTAGCTACAGGAAGTTATGATCGCCTGATTAGAGTGTGGGAAATACCAGAAGTGGTGGTAACTTCCCCAGAAGAATTAACAGAAGAAGGATTAGAAGAAGAATTAATAGAAGAAGAGTTAATAGAAGAAGAATTACAAGAAGAGTTAATAGAATAAAGATATTAATGAAAGAACCACAACATCCTCAGGAAAATAGAGATCGCCAAATCCTAACTAGAATTCTTCAAGAAGAAGCCACCTCAGAAAATCTGACAGAGGTAGCCAGATTACTAATTCGCTATCAAAACTTTCCTGGTGCCCGAGGTGTACATCAAGATTTACAGACAATTTTGCAAACCTGGGGATTAACACCAGAAACTCTCTACGAAAAAACTCGTCAAATCTACGCCAGTGGAAAATTAGGACATGAAAAACTTAATTTAGAAGAAATTCAAGATTGGAGTTAGTTGTAGGGGCGCTCATACTTGCGCCCTATTCCAAGGCTTGCGCCCTTACCCTACGGCTTGCGCCCTATTCCAAGGCTTGCGCCCTTACCCTACGGCTTGCCCCCTATTCCAAGGCTTGCCCCATAAGGGCGCTGATTCTTGTTAAAGTAATAAGTAGCAACTAATATAGTTATATATATGTCTAAACTTTTAAAAGAACTAGAATTAATAAGTCAACAACAAGACTGGTCTACAATGGCACACCATCTGCGTCAATTGCTTGACCACACAGAGGAGTTAACAGAAGATGACTTAGAGTATATAGCAGAATTAGCGCTAGTTATCCTAGCAGAAGGAGATTTTCAAGAACGTTGGGAGATTACTAAGGTATTAATCAAACTAGAAACAAGAGTAGTCAAGCCTTTGCAACTAATTTGGGAAGACAAGGAGCAAGAAATAGAGCACAGATGGTTCGCCGGGAAAATATTAGGTAATTTCAAACAACCAGAAGTAATTATCAGTTTAGTGAAAGTTTTTAGTGAAACTAAAATAGAAGACTTACAAGAGATTGCAGCAGAGTCTCTCAGTCAGATAGATAGAGAAGCCATTGAGCCTTTAGTAGAATTATTAAATCAACCAGAATTAAGAATATTAGCAGCAAAATCTTTAGCCCAAATTCGCCGCCCAGAAGTAATTGAACCTCTGCTACCCCTAGTAAAAGACAGAGATTCCACCGTGCGTAAAATAGCCGTGGAGACCTTAAGTAGTTTCCACGATTCACGTATCCCCCCTCTCTTAATTGAAGCTTTGGGAGATTTAAAAGCAGATGTACGCCGCGAAGCAGTAATTGGTCTAGGTTCTAGGTCAGATTTAGCAGGAGAATTAAATTTGTGTAACCATTTGGCACCTTTGCTTCAGGATTTATCTTTAGATGTGTGTCAGCAAACAGCAATAGCATTGAGTAAACTTAAACAGGAAGAATCAGCACAGATTTTATTTGAGACCTTGAAAGCTCCTCATACTCCTATTCCCTTACAAGTTACTCTGATTCAAGCTCTAGCTTGGCTAGAAACATCGATAAGTTTAGAATATCTCTTTCAATCTATATATATAGTTAGTGAAACTAGTGTTATAGAAATTATTCGTGTCTTTGGCAGAATTGAAAATCAAGAACTACAAAAACAGGCAGGTAGCTATCTTATAGACTTTTTCTTTTCTGGACACCCCTTGTTACAAGTACCCTTAGTTAAACAAAATTTGGTTTATACTTGGGGAAAATTGCGTACTATCTCAGCACAACCGATTTTAGAGAAGTTGGCTACAGATTCTAATCAAGCAGTAAAATTACACGCTCTCAATGCTTTAGCTAATCTTCATAACTAAGACATCGGCACCCGCTTGAATAACTGTTTCTCCCACAGGTAATACTGCTAAAGCATTAGTTTCTGCTAGGTTGATTAAATTACCAGAGCTACGACTACCAGATGCTAAAGTAAACTGAAAGACTCCTGAATTTAACTCCAGTTTACCCCAAAGATAAGTTTCTCTTTTTCCACCACTAGTTAGTCTGTCTTTAGTTTTTGCCTGCACCCATTCAGGAGACCAATTATTTTTGTATCCAGAAAGCTTGCGTAAAGCTGGCATCACAAAGCGCCAACAACTAACTAAGGCAGAAACAGGATTGCCGGGGATACCGAAATAAATAGCACCTGAATTAAATTTGGCTACCGTTAGGGGTTTACCGGGTTTAACGGCAACAGAGCGAATTTGAATATCTCCTCCTAACTCTTCGATAATTTCCTCAACATAGTCATAACTACCCACAGAAACCCCTCCGGTAGAGAGGACTATATCCCCTGTTTCTAGGGATTGAGCAATTTTTTCTCTCAGTTTTTGCCGATTATCTGAGACTATACCTAATGGGTGGGGAATTGCACCCTGACTTGATACAAAGGCGGTGAGGGCATATTGATTTGAATCAACGATTTTTCCCGGTTGTAAATTTTGCTCGGGAGTGATTAATTCATCTCCCGTAGAGAAAATAGCTACTCGTGGCAGACGATAAACGGGGATTTGGGTAGCTTGAATAGTGGCTAAAACAGCAATTTCTGGTGCTTTTATGGGTATTCCGGCACCTAGTAAAGGGGCACCGCCTTGATAGTATTCTCCCTGGCGTCTCACAAAAGCTCCCAATTCCTCTGGCGCCTGTAAAATGGTAACGCGATCGCCCTGTTGTTGACTATTTTCTTGTATTATTATGGTATCGGCCCCTGGTGGTAACATGGATCCCGTAAAGATGCGAGCTGCTTCACCTGGTTTAATTGTGGTGCTGGGAACTTTGCCCGCAGGAATTTCACTCACTACTTTTAATTCTACTGGTTGTTGAGGGTTGATGGAGGCTACATCTTGATAGTTAACTGCATAGCCATCCATAGCTGAGTTATCCCAGTAGGGAAAATCCAGATTACTGCTTACTGATGCTGCTAAAATGCGACCAAATGCTCTGTTTAAGTCTACAGTTTCTGTTTCCTTAAGAGGTTGCACTAAATCTAGGATTATTTTGGTCGCTTCTGCTGCTGGTAACATAGAAAAATCTCCTTTGAAAAGCCCTAGATAGTAAATTGAGAGCCGCTGTATAAGCTGCTCTCTAATTGCAAATTCAAGGGGCTATTTATCATCCTAAGCTTGATTAGCTAATTCTACCACTTTGGTGAAAGCTTCTGGGTTTAGTACTGCTAATTGAGCTAACATTTTACGATTAATTTCGATATTAGCCTTTTTTAGTTGTCCTGTTAGTTTACTGTAACTTGTGCCATGTTGTCTAGCGGCGGCGTTGATTCTAGTAATCCACAGACGACGAAAATCACGTTTACGCTTCCGGCGATCGCGGTAAGCGTTGCGTAAGGCTTTCATTACCTGTTGATTGGCGGTCCGAAATAGTTTTGAATGAGATCCTCTATAACCTTTTGCTAATTTAAGAATCTTTTTACGGCGTTTTCGGGCTACATTCCCTCTTTTTACTCTAGTCATAGTTGCTGTTATTTTTTCCTATAACAATACTGTTTTTGCTTTTTTTTTACTTGGGGGTTTTTTAAGAATATGGAAGCATTAGGCGTACATTTTTTTCATCACTTTCGTCTACAAGAGTTAGCTTCCATAAACGGCGTTTGCGTTCGGTACTTTTATGCTGTAGTAAGTGGTTACGATTTGCACTACGGCGAATTATTTTCCCGGTTGCTGTCATGCGAAAGCGTTTCGCCGCAGCTTTGCGAGTTTTTAATTTAGGCATTTTTCTTATTTCACTTTTACACAAACATTTATTATAATATTTTTTTATCTAATTAAGCAAGGGAATTTTAGTTTTCTCTAGAGATATAGCCATATTTTACTCCCATCTCTTCTCTGTTCCCTGTTCCCTTATCTTCACAGTTCAATTTATAGCAATTCGAGAAGCAAGTGAGGTAGATTTTCCGTATCATACTTTCCAATCTTACCAATAAAATCCAATCTTTTCTGCGCCTTTTGGACTAAAGTCCAACTACGAACCTTGTTTTTAACTGGGGTATATAAAATGAAGATATTTATCTTACAAAAACCTGGATGGGGGTGACCAAAGTAACAAAAAAGATTCTTCGCTTACTACATTTTGATAACCGGATGTGCGTATCATATCATACTAGAAGCCAGACGAAAACCAATAAAATTTCGAGAAGAACCTCTTCCCGTACTCAAACGACTAGCAGAACGACAACTTAGGGGATAGTCAAACCAAGAACCTCCCCGTAGCACAGCAAGGGAGTTAAATTGTAGATTACTCGTTATCCAGGGATTACTATTAGTAGGAGCATAGTAATAATTATCATGCCAATCATCGGCACACCATTCCCAGACATTTCCGTGCATATCGTATAATCCGAAGGGATTAGCTGGAAATTCGCCTACAGGGGTAGTCTGTCTAATTTCTTGTTCTTCTGATTCAGATGTTTTAGTTGTAGAAATATCATAGTTAGCTAATTCTGGGGTAATTATCTCTCCAAAGTAGTAGGGGGTAGTAGTTCCAGCGCGACAGGCATATTCCCATTCTGCCTCACTGGGTAATCTAAACTCTCTATTAGTTAATTGAGATAGACGCTGACAAAATTCTACAGCATCTAACCAGTTTACTTGTTCTACAGGTTTATGGGGATGTTTGAAATAGGCGGGATTGACTTTTAGTTTTTTATCTACTTGTAAATCATCCCGAGAAGCAATAAGATTCCATTGGACTTGGGTTACAGGATATTTTCCCAGGAGGAAACCAGAAACTCTAACTTGATGTGGAGGACGTTCATTATTACGTCCCTTAGCAGAAGATGAACCAATGAGAAAACTCCCGGATGGTATCTCAACTAAATCGATACTAACTTCTCTATCTAAATCCAGACGCTGATAGGGGACTGTTTGCTGACGGCTTTGAATTAACCCCATTTTGTCCACAGTAACTACTTCAAAGCTAAATTGAGCAGATAGTAGTGATGAGTTTTTGAGAAGAATTTGCTGAGAATTCAATTCTGCTAATACTTCCTTTGCCTGAGAGTAACGTTTTCTCGTCCCTGGTTGAATCAAT
The DNA here is from genome assembly GCF_057440575.1 of Johannesbaptistia floridana. Lineage (NCBI taxonomy): Bacteria > Bacillati > Cyanobacteriota > Cyanophyceae > Chroococcales > Cyanothrichaceae > Johannesbaptistia > Johannesbaptistia floridana. Next base: position 28,968 of record NZ_JALKVM010000418.1, on the reverse strand, counting down.
TTATCAATAATTTGCCCTAAATTTTCACTAATTTTGTTTTCCCCTAGAAAGTCTCGCCAACACCAGGAAAAATCTACTGTATCGAATAAATCAAAGGGACTTTTTTTTGTTAATAAATGAATACAGGTTACTCCTAAACCGTATAAATCGCTACTAGGTTCCGGCCTACCTCTTGCTTGCTCTGGTGCTACATACTCCGCAGACCCAATAATTGTACCAGTGACGTTAACGGGATTGAGATGAATATATTTAGCGGCACCAAAGTCTACTAAGATGGGTTTTTGGTCACTACTTCTTTTGATGATATTTTCCGGTTTAACATCACGATGAATTACTCCTTTTTCATGGGCAAATTGTAAAACTGGTAACAAGTCTTGGAGTAAGGCACGAATACTATCTTCGGTAAATGCGCCTTGTTGGGCTAATTCTTCACTAAGATTTCTTCCTTCTATATATACTTGGACTAAATACTGTCTTTCTGCGTGGGTAAAATAGGCTAGAAGTTTTGGTATTTGTTCATGACTACCGAGTTGTTCTAATAGTACTGCTTCTTGAGCAAACATTTGCTCAGCTTTTTCTATTGTCTCAGTTCCTTGGTTATCGGGAAAAAACTGTTTAATGACACAATAGGGTTGAGAGGGTTTACCTTCGTCTATGGTGAGAAATGTTTTGGCAAACCCTCCTCTACCAATCAGTTTAAGGGGGCGGTATCTTTCTTGTAATAAAATTGTATCGCCACATTTTAGGCAAAATTTAGCCTCAGGAAGATTAGTGGCTAAACATTGGGGGTTGATACACTGACTCATATTTCCATCTATTTAGTCTGAAATTTTAATAACCCAGGGTTTCCAGCATCTTCTTCTTTAAACATATTGCGAACTAGGATGGCCCAATGTTCTCCCTCAGGTAAAGTAGACTGAGTTACCTGTAGAGGTATCTTTAACTGTTTTTCTCCAGCAAAGTCTACAGAAAAACGTTTTACTTCTCCTCCTCCCTGGAGATAGGATAAGCAAGAGGGTAAACATACATGGAGGAGTAAGCCTGGTTGATATTCTCGTAAAGTTACTGTTAGTTCAAAAGTATCTCCTGGTTGATAAGTTGGAGTTAGGGTAAAACTGCGGTGTGGGGGGAGAAATTCTGCTTTGACTGGAATATTATAGCTAAACTGATTCCAATCTTCCGTAATCTCATAGGTTACTTCGGCCACTGCGCACCCGGAGACCACTTCTATTGTTTGTATATTTTCTCTCTCTGTGTCTATATCAACTACTTGATTATTTATTTTGACTGTTGCTTTTCCTGAGGTGATATTGTTGGCTTTTAATTCACTCATCAAGGCAATCATTGCCACAGAATCAACGGTAGAATAGAGACGACCGTTTTCATCGAGAGAGTTGGCTAATTCATTGGCTGTAGCTATGATTAAATCCATATCTGATGGGTTATTCCCTACTAATAGGGTTGCGGCACAATAAGCCTTTTCTTGACGATTTAACACCTTGCCTCGCTGATTATTGGGAGAATTAGCTAAGGTTTTTAGGGATTTGCGGGCATAGTTTATCGCTGAAGATTCCTCCCCTTGATTAACTTTAATACTCCTATAGGCTTCTTGACCAGTTTTAATAGTTTCTGGTGTTAGAGAGAGTTGATAAATTTGGGCAGTTTCTTTAGCTATAGTTAAAATATCAATTAAACTATCTTTTAATTGTTGATTGTTTTGATCGATAAAACTATCTCTAATTGTAGTTAAGTTTAACAGATATTCTGCTGCCATTCTTCCCCAGTACTGGTTAGGATTTGTTTGTCCTGGATACATAGCAAAACCTTTGTTAGGAAGATACATAGACATTTGTCGCTCAATTCCCGCTATAATCACTGGTATCAGCTTGTCTGAATCTCCTCCCCCAATTAAAGATGCGATCGCGCTTATCACTTTAGCTGCTGTTTGTTCACAACATAAGTGTTTATAATTAGTTGTGGCATCACACAGAAGATTAAATGGTTTATCTATAGATGGCAATACCCGTAACTGTAAAGCTTCTATCTCAGCACGATTTATTGTTTCCCCCTCTCTTAGTAACTGAAAACTTCTAGCAATTGATTTAAAACTCCCCATAGGAGAGATTATTTTCTCTGTAATGTCTATGTATCCACTTGTGTTGTCTTCTACTTCAGCACGCCATTTCCCTGGTTTAGCGATAAACTCAACTTTTACTAAACTGCCATGAATAACATCTTGATTTGATTGCTGTTTACCTGATACTTTATAGGGAATAGCTTGTTCATCACAGTATAATTTCAGTTTAAATTCTTTATTTACACATCCAATGTAAACAACTCCTATACTTTCATCTGTGGGATAAATATAGGGAGGCAGTTTTAATTCTCCCCAAAGGGGTTTAGATGCCAGGATAGTGGTTTTTTTACTGCACCATTCTTGATGATTCTCGTCAATGGCAAAGGCTTCAATACTATAGGTGGTAATAGTATCAGGTAAAGTGATACTTACAGATGTTTCTCCATTTTCGTCAATTTCTACCACATCGCAGTATACCACATCAGTAAAGTCGCGGCGAATACGCTTATTAGGAATATACTCAGGGTTAGTTGACTCTTCTCTTAATTCTTCTGTATCTATTACTTCTTCTGCGCCAAAAATATCATCGATATTAGCGTATTCCAATTCTGATATCTCTTCAGATATCTCTTCATCTAGATTAAAACTACCACGTTCTTCTTCTATAAATAGATCAAATTCATCCTCCTCTTTCCTTGATAAGCGTCTCTCTAAGGGAAAGTATGATGAACTTCTTAGCATAGATTTAGCCAAATTTGTATTATCATAATTCTTGGGTTTATTTATTTTTAAAGATGGGTCAATATCAAATAATGTCTTTTTCACCAATCCCTCTGTTGCCCAATTTTTTATCCCGGCAAACTCTGCCTTTAAACTTGCTGCCATGCGAGTTTCCGGGTAATTTCCCATCAAACGACTATCTTTTACACTTAGATATATAGCACCAGGATAAGTAGATTTTAGTTTAATCGTTACTTCTTCTCCAGGAGAAACATTTTCTGGGGTATCTATTTCTAAATCTTCTTTGTCTGATGCTAATAAAATTGACCATCCTTCCCAGGCTTTTTCATCTATCCAAGCGCCAACCATTAAAATACAAGCTGGGGGAATTACGTCTATTTCAGTGGTTTCTCCCGAGTTTTTCATTCCTAAATTTATCTCTTGGAGTAAATTACCCGCTAAATCCAAGATTAATAATTTAGTTTGCTGGCAATTTCTGCGCCAAGATAGTTCTACTTTACGATTTTCTGGAGCGATATCTAGTATAGCAACAGGACTATTATTCACACTGCTATTATCTCTTACATACAAGCCTCGCACCATCTTCCCTTGATTATGAGGCATGAGACTCACATTAAACTCTTTAGTTAAAGAGCAAATAGTAGTTTCATTTCTTTCTACTTTACGAGACCCAGGAATTAAAACCGAGGCGCTTAAGTCTTTGTATGTAACTTTTAATTCCAATTTTTTAGTTACTTCTTTTTTTAACTCAAACTCACTTTGATAAACACCTGGATTTGTTGGGTTAACAGAGTTTACCCCTATAGTTTTATGCCCACTTACTAATTCTACTTTTACGGGTTTATTAAAGGCTTTTTGGTACTGTTCGATAGTTAGTCTACAATTTAACTTATTATCTTCTAGTTTAAATTCCTTGAGTTGAACATTAAAAGGCGATAAACTGTATTGTAGAACCCTAAAACTACATTCCCCCTCTTCTTCATTGATAGAAACCCGATAGTTTCCTTCTGGTAAGTCTGTTAACTTAACTAGGGTTAAACCTTTTGTCGCTAATGTAACAATTTGGTTGCGATAAGTTAACCCATTATTTTCTATAGTTAATTTAACTGAGGTTTGAGAATTAATAGAACTCCATTTTGGTGTCACTAATAGTAAATAAATAGTATCTTCTGCGGCGCGGTATATTTCTTTATCTGAGATGATGATTGGTTTAGCTTGGAAACTATCCCGTTTTGGTTGAATAGTGAATCCGGGTAGAGTTAAACCGTCAGGGAATAGAGAAATAATTCTTTTCTCATCACTATTCTCATCAATCTCATAATATTTAGCACCATAATATTTAGCCAATCCTGTGATTAACTGATTATCTGTCTTTTCATTAACGAAGGCAAAGGCACTTCCTATGAGGATGTTAGGAATATATTCTTTTGCTAAGGTTATATCTTCAACGGAATATTCTATTTTTTTCATGATTCATTTCTTCTATATGTTATAATAGTATAACATGTCTTGATTTTTTTATTAAATAAAATGGAGGTAAGCGGACTCGAACCGCTGACATCCTGCGTGCAAAGCAGGCGCTCTACCAACTGAGCCATACCCCCTTAATCCTAAGTTAAAAAATATCTAAAAAAGCACTTTTTAACTTACCTTTGCTATTATACACAGTATCAATAAAAATTGCAAGGATAAAAATGAAATTTGTTATCGCAGCATTTTACAAATTCGTCAATCTACCAGACTACGCGGAGAAAAAACCAGCCTTATTAACTAAATGCGCCGCTGAGGGCATTATAGGCAGTATTTTACTAGCTGAAGAAGGAATTAATGGAACCATAGCTGGATCTAGACAAGCAATCACTACTATATTTGATTTTCTGCGCCAAGACCCACGCTTACAAGATTTAGACTATCAAGAATCTTATTCGGATTTAATCCCCTTTAGATATTTGAAGGTAAGATTAAAAAAAGAAATCGTAACTATAGGTATTCGAGATATAAATCCACAAGCAAAAGTTGGTACCTACGTAACTCCCCAAGAATGGAATAGTTTAATTAGGGATCCAGATGTATTAATAATTGATACTCGTAATAACTATGAGTATGAAATAGGTACATTCCAAAGGGCAGAAAATCCTGATACAGATTCTTTTAGTCAATTTCCTGAATATGTAGAGGAGAAATTGAGTAAAGTTGATACTAATCAACCTATAGCTATGTTTTGTACTGGGGGAATTCGATGTGAAAAAGCCACATCACTTCTTCTAGAAAAAGGATTTAAACAAGTTTACCATCTCCAAGGAGGTATTCTCAGATATTTAGCAGAAATACCACCAGAGACAAGTTTATGGGAGGGTGAGTGTTTTGTTTTTGACCAGAGAATTACCGTCTCCCACGGCTTAAACCTCGGTAAAAATCGCCAATGGGTTTAACTGAGATCTTGCACCAAAGCCCAAAAGTTGCTGGTTGTGTTTGAGTAATGAGTAATGAGTAATGAGTAATAAGTAAGGAGCTAGTTGATACGGGAATTCTAGTGTAGCTTTGTATAGAACTTGTATAATTACCAAATCAAAAGAAGCAAATGGTATATTCTAAAGAATACTAATTGTTAAGAGATTTTAAGACCTGTGAACAATAGGAAAATTAATCAAGCAAATCTAGCCAAAGTAAGCAAAAAGCGATTAAATTATCTAACTAGTTTTATTCTAGGCATCAGTTTAACTATATTGCCTAAATTAGCAGTCGCTGAATCTACCGTTACTACTTCTACTCAATCAATGAATTGGTTTCAAGCCATTGTCCTAGGAGCGGTTCAAGGATTAACAGAATTTATTCCTATAAGTAGCACAGCACATCTCAAGGCGGTACCAGTGGCATTAGGATGGGGGGATCCTGGAGTAAATTTTACAGCAATAATTCAACTAGGAAGCATTGCCGCAGTATTATCCTACTTTTGGAAAGATTTAGTAGAAATTACCACAGGAATGGTTACAGCTATCAAAAAATCAGACTATGAATCCTACCATTTTCGACTAGCCTTAGGAATTGCGATAGGCACCATTCCCATTGTAATTTGTGGTTTACTATTAAAAGTATTAGTACCAAACTTAGATAATTCACCAATTAGAAGTATGGGTGCGATCGCCATAGCCTCAATTGTCATGGCTTTATTACTAGGATTAGCCGAATATATAGGCAGTCAAAAACGCAGTTTTGAAGATTTATCAGTGAGAGATGGCGTATTAATGGGATTAGCCCAAACCTTAGCCTTAATACCCGGTGTATCTCGTTCAGGATCTACCATAACCGCAGGATTATTTACGAATCTCCAAAGGGCAACAGCGGCGCGTTTTTCCTTTTTACTAGGAATTCCCGCAATTACCCTAGCAGGTTTAGTAGAATTAAAAGAGATATTGAGCCAAGGTATAGCCGGAAGTGAAATAACGTCAGTGATAATCGGGTTGATTTCCTCAGCAGTTTTTTCTTACCTAGCTATCGCCTGGTTAATACGTTACCTGCAAACTCAAAATACTTGGGTGTTTGTTTGGTATCGTTTAATATTTGGAGTGGCTATCTTAATTGGAATCGCCACTAACTTTATCCCTACCTAATCTGTTTGATTAGAAAATTATGAGCAAAACAGCTACTAAACCTGCACGTATTAGTAAAGTTATCCCTAATTCTATCGCCGAAGAATTAGGGTTTGAAATTGGCGATGGAATAGTTGCTATCAATGGTAATCGTCCACGAGACCTAATTGACTATCAATATCTATGCGCTGATGAATTTCTGACTCTAGAAGTCATCGATGCCCAAGGCAATACCCACATAGTAGAATTAGAAAAAGACTATGATGATGATTTAGGTTTAGAGTTTGAAACAGCGCTATTTGATGGTTTAATCCAGTGTAATAATCATTGTCCCTTCTGTTTTATCGACCAACAACCCCCAGGTAAAAGAGATACCCTCTATCTCAAAGACGATGATTACCGTCTAAGCTTCCTCTACGGTAGTTATTTAACTCTAACTAATCTCAGTCAAAAAGAATGGCAACGTATTGAACAAATGCGTTTATCTCCCCTATACGTATCTGTACACGCCACAGAAGCACCTGTAAGGATACGTCTATTAAAAAACGAACGGGCAGGCCAAATTATGGACCAAATAGCCTGGTTTGCCCAAAAGCGCCTTTCAATTCATGCCCAAGTAGTTGTATGTCCAGGAATTAACGACGGTAAACATTTAGAGAAAACTTTATTAGATTTAAGTCGCTTTCACTCGGGAGAAGTTCCTGCGGTGTTATCGGCAGCAGTAGTGCCTGTGGGATTAACTAAATTTCGTCCCTCACAAGAAGACGAACTTATTCCCGTAACTAGAGAAAAAGCTAGAGAAGTTATTGACCAAGTACAAAGTTTACAAAAAATATTCCTAGAAAAATATAATAGTCGTTTTGCTTGGTTAGCTGATGAATGGTTTTTAATTGGTCAAAGGGAATTACCCAAAGAATCAGAATACGAAGACTATCCCCAAATAGGAAACGGCGTAGGTTCAATTCAAAAATTTATGGGGGAATTTCTACAACTAGCTGATGAGATGCTCCCACAAAAGCTAAATATTCCCCGTCGCTTCACTTGGGTAGTAGGTAACGCCGTAGAAACTGCCTTTTTACCTTTAGTAGAAAGATTAAATCAAGTAGAGAACTTAGAGATAATTTTTGCTCCTCTCCGTAGCGATTATTGGGGTCAAGCAATTACTGTAACTGGTTTACTCACAGGACATGATTTATTGTTGGGATTACAGGAAAAAGACTTGGGAGATGGTATTTTACTCCCTAGCTTGATGTTAAAGCATGATACGGAGATTTTTTTAGATGATTTAACAGTTACTCAAGTGTCTCAAAAGTTAGGTATACCTATTTTGGTGGTTAATGGTACAGAAGATTTATTAGACTTTTTGCAAAAATCAGGACATAGCTCATATCTTCCACCAGAACTTATGTACTAAATTAACCTCAGAAAAAGTTCATTTCTCTTTCGCCTAAGATCTTGCACTCGGTCAACCAATTTTTAAGCGTTGAGCATTAATTCTTTAACTCATTACTCACTATTCATCCACCACAAGTAAATGAGTGATAAAGATGCAAGATCTAAGTTGTTGGGTTTCGTCACCTCAACCCAACCTACTGGCTACTTCAAAACTTCAAGACTTCTTACTTCAAAACTCATTACTCATTACTCATTACTCATTACTCATTACTCAACCCCCACCAGTAACATTAGGTAAAGATGCAAGATCTGAGATAGGGAGCAGTTCTAGAAATCTTTTGTATTTTTACTTTGGCAACAGATTTATGAGAATTTATGTCTAAGAAAATACCTAGCCATAAGCCTAGAAGATTTTTTCTGATAAAGTTAGAGAGATATTATCAAAAAGTCATCAATTATGAGCTTAACTCTCTATTTTTTAAGACACGGCGAAACTGAATACAGTCTAACTGGTAGTTATTGTGGCATCACCGATGCTGAATTGACTTCCCATGGTGAAGAAATGGCTAAAGAATTTGCTAACGCCTATAAATCTATTCCCTGGAAAGCGGTTTATGTAAGTCCTATGAAAAGAACCATAGCCACGGCAAAACCTCTCTGTGACGCCCTAGGCTTAACTATGGAGATTAGAGAAGGTCTTAAGGAAATGAATTATGGAAAATGGGAAGATAAAAGCCGCGATTGGGTAAAAGTTAATTATCTGGAGAATTATATTAACTGGATGACTGAACCTGCCTGGAATCGACCCTTTGAAGGAGAAACAGCTATAGAAATAGCTAGTCGGGCTTCTTTAGTTATTTCTGAAATCCAAGAAAAGTATACAGAAGGAAATGTTTTAGTAGTAGCTCACAAGGCTACTATTAGAATTATAATATGTAGCTTATTAGGAATTGATTTGGGACGTTATCGCGATCGCATAGATATGCCAGCAGGATCAGTAAGTCAGATAAAATTTGATGTACATGGACCATTATTACAGGTATTGGGAGATCGCTCATACATGAATGAAGCTTTACAAAAAAGAATTGGCACATAAAAACAAAAAATAGTTAGTCAAAATGTAAAATTTATCTTAAGATTAACAAATAAGAGAATTAACTTTCTTGACAAGTAAAAAGTAAAACAAAAGAAAAATAAAGATATAGGAGGAAACCTATGGCGCTCGTACCAATGCGATTGCTTTTAGATCACGCAGCAGAAAACGGCTACGGCATCCCTGCTTACAATGTGAACAATATGGAACAAGTCCAAGCAATCATGCAGGCAGCAGACGAATCCGATAGCCCAGTAATTTTACAAGCTTCTCGTGGTGCTCGCAAATATGCAGGCGAAAACTTCCTCCGCCACTTGATTGTTGCTGCGGTAGAAACTTACCCCCATATACCCATCGCTATGCACCAAGACCATGGTAATAGCCCCGCAACTTGCTATTCAGCGATTCGTAATGGCTTTACCAGTGTAATGATGGATGGTTCTCTAGAAGCTGACGCTAAAACTCCTGCTAGTTTTGAGTATAACGTTAACGTAACAGCAGAAGTAGTAAAAGTAGCTCATTCTATTGGTGTTAGTGTAGAAGGTGAACTAGGCTGCCTAGGTTCTCTAGAAACTGGAAAAGGAGAGAAAGAAGACGGACACGGTGCAGAAGGTGTTCTCACCAAAGAGCAACTATTAACAGACCCTGATGAAGCTGTTCAGTTTGTAGAACAAACTCAAGTAGATGCCCTTGCTGTAGCAATTGGAACTAGCCACGGCGCTTACAAATTTACTCGTAAACCTACTGGTGAAATCTTAGCGATTAGTCGTATTGAAGAAATCAATCGCCGTCTACCCAACACTCACCTAGTAATGCACGGTTCTTCTTCAGTGCCTCAAAAATGGATTGATTTAATCAATGAGTATGGCGGAAAAATTCCTGAAACTTACGGTGTACCTATCGAAGAAATTCAAAAAGGTATTAAGAGTGGTGTACGCAAAGTTAATATTGACACTGACAACCGTTTAGCGATTACAGCAGCTATTCGTGAAGCAGCTTTTAAAGATCCTTCTAACTTTGACCCCCGTCACTTCCTCAAACCTTCTATCACATATATGAAAGAAGTTTGCTTGAAGCGTTATGAAGCTTTCTGGACAGCAGGTAATGCTAGTAGCATCAAACAAATTCCTTTAGATGAATTTGCTGCTAAATATGCTAGTGGTGAACTTTCTGTGAAAAAAGCTGTAACTGCTTAATTTCTAACTTATAAAAGTGAATTACCCCACCCTTGACTCATAGGGTGGGGTTTTATGCAAATTTTGCTTCCTTGTCCACTTTCCTTCCTTGTCTGCCTTGTCTTACCTTGTGAGAGGACAGCCCCTCACTAAAAATTTCGGCGCCAGTCATGGCGACTGCTATGATTTGCATATCTGTTTTATTGGATTCAAAAATACTTCATGTCTGGCCAAATTGGCAACATGCTCAGAAAAAGGTTACACTTATTACTGTTAAGTCAAAGTACAACATTGGCAAGATTATGAAAGAGAAAACAAAAGAATCATATCTCCCTGTTTTTCAATCGGAAACGGAGAAGACTAATTTAATACTTTTAGAAAATTTATTAGAAAAAGCCCATCCTATTTTATACTTTATATAAATAATACAAAAATCGCGCAAGTTAAGAAAGCTGTGATTCATAGGTGGGATTCGAACCCACGTGACTTTCAAATAAGCCTACTTTATTTTGAATAAAGCGCCTTAAACCACTCGGCCAGTATGTAAGCTTTCTTCGTTAGGGCGCGACTATTTTTAGTATTACACAAATCTGAGAAAATAGCAAAAAGATTCTTTCACAAAGTTCTAAGAACTATTATTTTCGCCGTCCTGACAAATACTATTAAGTTTTATAACTAGTTGTATATATTTTATTTAACTTATACTATTGATCAACTTGTTCTCTATTAAGTTGATTAAAGGGATTAGGACCGTCATCTGTGAGACCAAATTCATTTAATAACACAACTATTCCAACTGATACTATTGCCCCTAAACAGAGTCCTATAATCAAGAGAATTATAAACAGTTTTTGCATCTTCTTTTTCTTAGCAGTCAGACTCGGTGAAAAAGTTTTTATCTCTGTGACTTCTGAATTTTGGGATTCAGGAGAATGTTGATTATCTGAAAATGAATTTTGAGAAGAGTTGTTGTTAAAATTATTAAAGGGTTGATTATTCACAATTTACTTAAATTTTGTATTTTAATGTTTCCAGAGCTATCTAAAAGCAAATATAAACTTGATTTACTACTATATATAATTTCTATAATATCTTTCTAATACTATTATGCCAAATGTTTTCCAGGAAAAACAATTTTTAGTAAAAATCAACTAAAAAATACTTCTAGAAGATGAGATCCTCAATATTTTTTGGGAAATGAGTTACGAAATAGAAGCGATCGCCACTCACTGTCAAAATAGTAATATAGGTAAACTCTTACCTAATGCTTTGTATATACATATTTATTCTCTATCATCTCTATCCCAGTTATTACAAGACTATGAAAGTACAGCTAAACAGGTAATTCCCGAGAATATACAATATACCCTAATAAAATTTAGTACAGATAAACTGAAGATATCATACTTATATTATCCTGAATTTGACCAGAATCCCCATCCACCCTTAGCCTATAGCCTAGTTGTTGACGTAGCCACATTAACAGTTAGATTTTGGGATTATCGCCAAAGTAATAACCCGCCTATTCTACATCGTAAAGAAACCTTTGTCAGTGGTGATTATCCCCTCTATTCAGAATTTGCCCATCTTACTCAAACAGAAGAGAAGCTAGATTTACTAAAAAATTCCCATTTAATTGGCACAAGTCAACAATGGCAACAACGCCTACAGGCACATCATTTAGATTTTATGGGACATTATTTAGTTTGCCCCCTCAATAGTCAAAGTAACCAAAAAATAGCAATTGAACGCCATAAAGCAGCAATTTATCGGAAAAATCTATCTCTTCCTGTACGAATAGCTTTAGAAGCCGAATTATTTACCCCAGAAACTACTTTTTTTGACTATGGTTGCGGTCACGGAGCAGATGTAGTAGAAATTCAAGAACGAGGGTATAATAGTAATGGTTGGGATCCATATTATTGTGGCGATCTCCCTTTAGTTGAGAGTGATCTTGTTAATCTAGGCTACGTAATTAACGTCATAGAAAATCTTAACGAAAGACGTCAAGCCTTACTCAAAGCCTGGGAATTGAGCAAAAAAATACTGATAGTCGCCGCCCAAGTTTTAATCGATGATACTGCTAAAGGTTGGTTAGCTTATGGAGATGGAGTGGTAACTACCCGCAACACCTTTCAGAAATATTATCAACAGGAAGAATTAAAAAGCTATATTGATCAAGTTTTAGGAGTAGATGCGATTCCCGTAGCTTTGGGTATATATTTTGTTTTCCGCGATCCAACTCAAGGAGAAATTTTCCGTGCTTCTCGTTTTCACCGCAGTTTACGCACCCCGAGACTTCGTCAACCAGTCAAAAGTTATCAAGACTATCAAGAATTATTAGCACCTCTAGCAGATTTTATCACCAGAAGAGGACGTTTACCTATCAAAGGAGAGTTAAGCAATGAGACAGAAGTAAAAGCCGAATTAGGCAGCATTCGTAAAGCGTTTAAACTAATTTTACAAGCTACTGATACCCAAGAGTGGGAAGCGATCGCCGAACAACGCCGTGAAGATTTATTATTATATTTAGCCTTAAGTAATTTTAGAGTGCGCCCTACTTTTCAGCAACTTTCTCCCCTAGTTAAACAAGATATCAAAGGGTTATTTGGCAGTTATAAACAAGCTTGTCTCCTAGCAGATATGATGTTAATCACAGTATCTGACTTAGAAAATTTAGCGGACATTGCCAAAACTAGTACAGTAGGATATAAATCTGCACAATATTTCTTAATTCATATTAGTGCTTTAGATAGTTTAGATGTGATGTTACGTCTTTACGAAGGTTGCGCTAGTCGTACTTTTGGACGTTTAGAAACAGCTAACTTAATCAGATTTTCTTGGAAAAAACCACAAATTACCTATTTATGCGCCCCTGATTTTGATCAACTTCCTCATCCTCTAGTTACCAATACTATGACAATTACCTTAGATACACTGCATATTAGTTATCGAGATTACCAAGAAGAGGACAATCCTCCGATTATTCACCGTAAAGATAGTTTAGTAGAATCTAACTATCCCAACTATGACAAATTCTGTAAACTCACTCGTCAAGAAGAAGACTGGGGTGTGTTGAGTAATCTTAGTAAGATTAGTCGTCTCCAGGGTTGGTTAAATTGTTTAGAGGAAAATGGTGCTAATTTACAAGGTTATCGTTTAGTTTGGCGCAAAGATTTAGATCCATATCGCTTAAAATTGTTAAAAGCACAGGTACAAGAGAGAAAGCGTCACAGAAATTTAGAAACACCAGATTTTAGTTAGCTTCTACCTACCTCGGATTTTGTCTAATTCTTTCAATACAAAGAAAAAATAATTAATAAAGTTTAAAGCCATGGAAAAACATAGCTTCTCTCTATATCTTAACATTTTTATTAAAAACACTAGAAACAATTCTTTACAAAAAACTAGGATATCTTATCATCAAAATTAATCTGATTCCACTGTTGTTGTTTTTCTGAACCATCGCCATTATTTACATAGGGAGTTTTAATAGGAAAAGGAATGACAATACCTTCTTGCTGGTAACGCTTATAAAGCTTTTTAATAAATTTATGTTTAATAATTAACTGGTCAAAATAATCTTCTACCTTAAGAAAAACTGTGAAGTTTATACTATAGTAATCGAACTTGCTATAGCATAAAAAAGGCTCATCCTTTGGAGATTTCAATGCCAACTCCTCTTGAGGCGTAGTTTGGGAGATCGCCTTTTGACTTGAGTTAGATAAAATCTCTGTAATCACTTCTCTCGCTACTTCTAGAGTAACCTCTTCTACTTTTTCTAAATCACTATCGTAGCTAACACCCAACTCCACAGGTACTAATATTTTCCTTTCAGGAAGTCCGTAGTTAGTAAAACTTGAACCGATTAATTGTGCATTAGGAATTACCTGTAAGTTTCCGGTTATTCTTCTAATCACCGTATACTTTAGTTCTACATCAGTAACATAACCTTCTTCACCGCTACTTAATTTAATGTAATCACCTGGTCTAACTTTTTTAGAAGAAATTATCGTAATACCGGAAGTAAGGTTTTCCAAAGGTCCTTTTAAGGCTAAACCAATAGATACACCTCCAACCCCTAAAGCAGTAATCAAAGGAGTTATACTAATCCCAATTGATTGTAGAATTACTAAAAATCCAAGGCTAAAAACCACCAATTTAGTAATAACTTCAAACAAAGAAGTGATTGTCGGACTACTATCTTCTCCTCTATTTGTATATAATTGAATAAAATTAATAGCTAAGCGATAAACAACTATAGTAGCTGAAGCTAGAAAAACAACAATTATTACTTTGATAATAACTACTTGTACAGAATTGGGCAAAGGGAACATATTAACAGCAATAAATATCCCGCCCAAGATTGGCCAAAAAATAGTTACCTTATCAAAAGACTGTATAATTAAATCATCAAATTCCCATTCAGTTCTTCTGGTTAAATCTTGTAATAATGGGAATCCTTTTTGATCTATAATAAATGCTAACACCACACTAGCAATAACAATTGCAAAGGGTAAAATAAATCGATAAATTTCTTCTGTAGAAAACCCCGCAATATTAACAATAGCAATGACACCTAAACTATAAATAACTAAAGAAGTAAATCTGTCAAAGGCACGACTTACAGGAAAATTTCCCTGGTCTCGATAATAGTTAATAAAAGCACTAGCTAGTCTAGCGATAGTAAAGGTAATTGATGCTACTACCAAAGCTGTTAATACTTTTCTAATAACAGTAAGGAGAGGAAAGTAATTAAATTCTAATTCTCCTAAATAAAAATTAACTAGGCCATCATTTAAAGAGATATAAACTCCCCCAATGAAACACCAAATTACAATTAAATGTCGAAAATATTTAATAATAATCTCATCCCCTCGCCATTGAGTTTCAGCCGCAAGCCTCCTCAAGAATTTAATTGCTAATTTTTCCAGGACAACTCCTAATACTACACTAAGTACAACAATTGCTACAGGAATGACTAATCGCCAATAAACGAAAGGATCTTCAATCATGTTGATAAGCTGTTTTTGTATCTAAATTGAACTGTTAAGAGGAAGAAAATAGGGAAGACTATCATTTGTTTTAGTTTATTTGATAATATTCAGTTTTAATGCGTCTAATCATCTAATACTCAAAAATCGTAATAATTACCCAGAAAACGTAGTTTATCCCACCGAAGGGGTGCAATAAACTTACTCAAAATTGCCACTTGAGTAAGTTTATTGCACCCCTCACCAAAAAAAGCCGTACATCACAGGTGAGGGATTACGAACAAAACTTTAAATTACCACTTGAGTAAGTTAAACTGTTCCATATCTATAGTATCGCGATTCCGATAGATTGCTAAAACAATAGCCAAGCCTACGGCAGCTTCTGCGGCGGCAATGGTAATCACGAACACAGTAAATACTTGGCCTTTGATTCCGGTGGAGTCTAAAAAATTAGAAAACCCCATCAGATTGAGATTTACCGCATTCAGTAGTAACTCAATAGACATAAGCACTCTAACCGCATTGCGACTGGTAATCAGACCATAAATTCCAATACAGAACAAAGCTGCTGCTAATATTAAAAAGTATTCCAGTTGTATTTGCATAATTATTCTTCAGGGGTTTGACTAGAGATTGTGGTTGCTAATTCCCGAGGACGTTCTGGTAAAGTCAAGGCTGATTGGCGACTGTCTGTAGTTATATCAGGAAGTAAGTCACGACGCGCCAACACAATCGCCCCTACCATCGCCATCAGTAGTAATACCGAGGCCAATTCAAAGGGAAGTAAAAAGTCGCTAAAAAAATGTTTTCCGATAGTAACAATAGTACTCTCAAGGGCAACAGGAGAACCAGTCTCTAAATCCCAAGGAGTAATAAATACCATTGTAGTTAACAAGGCAAATAGACCCACACAGACTAAAGCTGTGGCGCCTTTGCGAATCCAACGTTTTGGTATATTAGCATAATCTTCCTGCTTATTTACTAGCATAATCGCGAATAAAATCAGCACATTGACTGCACCCACATAAATCAAAATTTGAGCTGCGGCCACAAAATCAGCGTTAAGGAGAATATATAAACCAGAAATACTGATAAAAACTCCTCCCAACAAAAAGGCAGAATAGACAATATTAGATAGTAAAACTACTCCCAAAGCTGCCCCAATCATCATCGCAGCTAGTATAAAAAAAGAGACTAATTGAACTCCTTCGGCTAAATTCACTTGTTGATGTACTCCTCAAATTGCGTTTAAATATGAAAACCCGGGTTAAGGGTTTAGTTTTATAGTTCTAGAGGATATGTAAATCAAGCATCACTATAAGTCTAGAAGCATCAAATCTACTTAACCCGGTTATTAGGATAATTTACATCCTTAGCTATCTTCATTGTTAGCTTGGTTTTCTGCCATAATATCTTCTGGATGTTTGCCTGCTCTTTTGCTACCTTTGGGTAAATCATGGGGTGATATTACTCCTTTAGGTAGGTAACCTAATTCGCGCAGGGGAGTGACCATAGGATCTTGGGTGACTTTGGAGGGGAGTCTACCTAAAGCCACGTTATCATAGTTTAGTTCATGGCGGTCATAGGCAGCTAATTCGTATTCTTCGGTCATTGATAGGCAATTGGTAGGGCAATATTCTACACAATTTCCACAGAAGATACAAACTCCAAAATCGATACTATAGTGTTTTAATTCTTTTTTCTTGGCTTCTTTGTTAAATTCCCAATCTACTACGGGTAGATTAATGGGGCAAACTCTCACACAGACTTCGCAGGAGATACATTTATCAAACTCAAAGTGAATTCTACCGCGATAACGTTCTGAGGGAATTAATTTTTCGTAAGGGTATTGAACTGTCACGGGACGACGCTGCATGTGGTCAAAAGTTACTGATAATCCTTGACCGATATATTTTGCTGCTTCAACACTGCTTTTTGCGTAGTCACCGACTTGTTTAAGAATATTGAACATAGTTATTATCCACCAAAAGCTACAGGAAAAGCGAGTTTCAATGCTGCTGTAATTAACAGGTTAGCTAGGGAAACGGGTAAAAGAAATTTCCAGCCCAAGTCTAAAAGTTGATCGATACGTACCCGAGGTACTGTCCAACGCAATAACACAGCTAAGAATATGAGAAAATAGGCTTTTAAAACCGTCATGGTAATTCCTAGAGATGCTGTGATAATTTGCAACCACGGAGTTGTTTCACTTACCCCTAACCATCCAGCTAGAAGATCTACAGGAAGTATAAATTCCCAACCTCCTAAGTAGAGGACAGAAAAAACTAGGGCTGATAGTACTAGGTTAACGTATGAACCCACATAAAAGAGGCCAAATTTCATGCCTGCGTATTCTGTTTGATAACCGGCTACTAATTCTTCTTCTGCTTCGGGTAAGTCAAAGGGTAATCTTTCGCATTCGGCTAAGGCGGCGATCCAAAATACTAAGAAACCTACTGGTTGGCGCCAAATATTCCAGCCGAGAATTCCATATCCTGATTGTTGTCCTACAATGTCAATGGTGCTTAGGCTATTAGATAGCATGGCGATCGCCAATACTGATAAGGCTAGAGGTATTTCATAACTAATTGATTGTGCCGCAGCCCTTAACCCTCCCAATAGGGAATACTTATTATTAGATGCGTATCCAGACATAAGTAATCCAATCGGTGTGATACTTGATAGGGCAATCCACAGGAAAATTCCCACATTTAAATCTGTGATTACCAAATTCTGACCGAAGGGAACAATTAGGTATGATAAAAATACCGGAATTACCACAATAATCGGACCAAATGTAAATAACCAGCGATCTGCTTTTGCTGGGACTACGTCTTCTTTGAATACTAATTTTAGTCCGTCTGCTACTGGCTGTAATACCCCTAAAGGTCCTGCGTATTCTGGGCCAATTCTTTGTTGAGCTGCGGCGGAGATTTTACGTTCTAGCCACACAACTACTAATACCCCTACTGTAGCGCCAATAATCATTAAAATCATTGGTAATGGTAGCCAAATTGTTTTAGCTAAACCTTGGGGTAGTCCTAATTCTGTTAGGGATTGAATAAAACTTCCTTTGAGATCGATTCCTGAGTTCATTTGTTTTTCAGTATACAGATTTTGTAAAGATTGTTTACAAACTTTAGTCTACAGTATAGCTCACTGGCGAACACTCATTTTTGTCAGTTCTACCAGTGAAAATGGGTTTAAGCTTCAATCAAGAGTTTATCTGCTTGTTTTGCTGTTTCAAAGAAGAATCTGACATTATCTTCAGGAGTGCCTACTAATACTCCGTGACCTAAATTCAAAATATGTCCGCGATTTCCTGCTTTTTTAATCGTATCTAAAATGCGATCGCGAATAAATGCTTGAGAACCAAATAAAACTCCTGGATCTATATTCCCCTGGACTTTCATTTCATTTCCTAATCTTTGTCGCGCTACGGCCATATCTACTGTCCAATCTACACTTACTATATCTACTCCCGATTCTCCCATTTTTTCTAAAATCCCTCCACTACCACTGATATAGAGAATCAATGGTGTATCTGGGTGAGTTTGTTTAACTAAATTTACTACCTTTTGTTGATAGGGTAGGGCAAAGGTTTGATAGTCTTGGGGACTTAGTTCTCCCGCCCAGGAATCGAACATCTGTACTACTTGGGCTCCACAGTCAATTTGATAGCGCACATAAACAGCGATCTCCTCTGCTAACTTATGCAAAAACTGGTGCAACATATCACTTTCTGAAAAAGCCATAGTCTTAATTACTGAATAGGTTTTAGAGCTTTTTCCTTCAATTGCATATGCAGCTAAAGTCCAGGGAGCACCCACAAACCCTAGTACAGTTGATTTATTTCCCACTTCTTGACGGAGAGAATTTAAAATGGTCTTAATAAAGGGCAGAGATGCTGCTGGGTTTAGAGGAGTGAGATTGTCTATTTGCTCTTGAGTGCGAATTGGTTGTTCAATAATTGGGCCTTTTTGCTCGATTATTTCAAAGGGAATCCCCATTCCCGGTAGAGGAGTAAGAATATCAGAGAACATAATTACCCCATCTGGTTGAAAAGCCCGCCATGGTTGTAAAGATATCTCAATAGCTAATTCAGGATTTTCAGAGCGTTCGCGAAAACTAGGGTATTTATCTCGTAAATCTCGATAAACCTTCATATAACGTCCTGCTTGCCGCATCATCCATACAGGAGGACGTTCAAGGACTTCACCACGGGCAGCTCGTAACAAAAGGGGTATTTGGGGGGAGTTGGTCATTTTTTTTATTTTCTCTCTCTTCAATATTTATTTTCTCACAATAAGAAAGGGAACTGGATTGGGTTCCCTTTCTTCAAAATTATTTTGCTGTTGTTTAATCCTTAATCACTTTTTATGGAAGGGGGTGAAACAGTAAATCAGGAAACACGTAATTAAATACAATCAGCAAAACCGCTGTAAAACTTAACAATGCAGTAATTAAAACTGGTGCTGTAGATAAGAAAGCATTTAAATCTTTCATAAGCTTCTCCTTAGAATTATTTAAGTGATGTGAAAAACAAAAGTTAACGAGGTGAAATTGGTACTTTGTTATCGGGAACTGTTAATTCACCAGAAAGCAGTTCTTTCACAGCCGCTAGAGGCCAAGCAAAACCTGATAACATGTATTTAATTGCTAAAGGCACATCAATGATGATTTCTTTTTGTTCAGGTTTTTTCTCTGATTGAATGTCAATTAGATAAGCACGGCCTACCCAACCAATCCAACCAGCAATGTACAAAAATAGAACACTGGGAATCAAGAAATCTCCAGCGTGACTATAGCGACCATCTACGATGAGATGGGGTAGGCCCTCAGGTCCACATAGTGCTTGGGAATAGCGCTCAGCACGTTTTGCCCCAGACATTGGATCGCTTGTAGTGTTGCGAAAGTTTTTCGCCCTTTCTTGATAAGCAGAAGATTCACTACATGGTACCAATCCCGCCACATCATCGGCAGCAGCCGGGGGTACAAAGTTTAAGCACAACATTATGGCCAAAATTAAAGCAAAAAATCGTCCCATAGATTTGTTTCCTGTTTTTGAAATCGATTAATCACTATAATTTTAAGGGATAGAGCTTTATCTCGATATGTTGCTTAATCTATCTTAATCGTTCTTAATTATCTCAACAATGCGATCGCCTCTATTCATCTTCTACTAGAATATAAATTAAATAGATTTGCAAAAAAACCAATGGCAACGATTTTAGCAGTAGAAACCAGTTGTGATGAAACTGCGGTGGCAATTGTTAGAAACCGTGAGATATGCAGTAATGTAGTAGCTTCACAGATTTCTTTACACAGTAATTATGGTGGGGTAGTACCAGAAATCGCCTCTCGCCAACATCTAATGACAATTAATCCCCTAATTACCGCCGCACTCGAACAAGCAGAATTAGCCTGGAGTGAGATAGAGGCGATCGCCGCTACCTGCGCCCCTGGTTTAGTTGGTGCCCTGTTAATTGGTTTAAGTGCCGCTAAAACCTTGGCGATGGTTCACTCTAAACCTTTTTTAGGGGTACATCATCTCGAAGGACATATCTATGCAACCTATTTAAGTCAACCTAAACTACAACCCCCTTTTATCTCTTTACTAGTTTCCGGTGGACATACTAGTATGATTTTAGTCAAAGAATGTGGTAACTATCAAAGTTTGGGAAGTACCCGCGATGACGCCGCAGGAGAAGCTTTTGACAAGGTAGCACGATTATTACACTTAGGTTATCCAGGGGGACCAGCTATTGACCGCCTCGCCAAACAGGGTAACCCACAAGCTTTCTCTCTCCCAGAGGGGAAAATATCCCTACCAGAAGGAGGTTATCACCCCTATGACTATAGTTTTAGTGGTTTAAAAACCGCAGTTATGCGCCTAGTCAAACAGCTAGAAGCAGAAACCCCTCAATCTCTACCTCAAGCCGATATCGCCGCTAGTTTTCAAGCTACAGTAGCTAAAACTTTGACTCAAAAAACTATAGCTTGTGCTTTGGACTATGGTATTAAAACTATTGCTGTTGGGGGTGGAGTCGCCGCTAATAGTGCTTTGAGAGAATATTTACAAGCTGCTGCTGCGACTCATAATCTTACGGTTTACTTTCCTCCCCTAAAACTATGTACTGACAATGCGGCAATGATAGCTTGTGCTGCGGCAGAACATTTTCAGTTAGGGCATATTTCTCCTCTAACTCTCGGTGTACAATCTCGTTTGGAAATTACTGAGGTGATGCAGTTATATTCTTAACTGATGTTACGGAAACATAGAATTATAGAATTTCTGAGAAATGCGGGGTAAAACGGAAGATGAATATAGAATATAAAATATAGCAATTTATTTATTTTTGTTATTTATTAAAATATGCCAATATTGCCTTCATCAAAGATATATTCCCTAAACTCACCTCTACTCAAAGTCTATAGATTAATTAAGTTTCTGGCCTTATTGGTTTCTATCGGCTTACTGTCCTTGACTCTAGCTTTAGGTTGGTCATTGCCTAGTGCAACACAAATATTTCCTGATTTAAGCTCATCTGGAAATGAGATAGCTAGAGAATCCTTCATTCCCACCTTTACTGTGGGAAATTTAGAGGTAGCTCCAGTGTTTCTTGATGGAAAAGTAATTGCAACTGTGGAATCATTCATTGAATTGAGTCTGGATCAAGATGGCAGTAGAGAGAGTTCCTATGGTGCCCATATTCGTTCTCAATTAATTAACTCCAAACTGCAAAAAATTCTTGATAATATGAACCGATACTCTCGACGAGTTCTTCTTCAGAAAGGAATATCCCAACCAGACGAACAAGAAAGAGAACTCACAAAGCAGTTAGTTACCAGTATTTCTGACCGAGAAGGGAATATAGTTGTTTCAATTACATTTCCTGAAGACGACGTACCAGAAATAGTTTACACAGTTACCTCAGCAGAAATAGAAAGACCTCGATTAGGAGGTTCACAACCGTTAAAAATTGCCGAAAGGGCGGCTAATCTTCTAGAAAATGCCTTGATTGAAGCGTGGAAAGAACGACAAACTCCTTACTTAGCCTTGCAAGTTCGCAGAGGTCTATTAATCTTAGTTGCTTTAGCAATTACCAGCCTTATTATAGGGTTGATACAAAAACATCTAGACTTAAAAAAAAGAAGACTTAATAATAGTTTATCTAAAGCGGAAACTCTTCAACCTCAAAATGATGATGTTTTTAATTCAACAATGATCGCCGAGGAGTCAGAAGCAATCAACTCTCTGATAGATCGGAAATTTTCCCTCAATCAACATTATAGTCTTAATGCTTTATATAGAACTGCATTGTTTTGGACTCAATTGCTGATGTGGATGTTGGGAATTGGCTATTTGACGAGCTTGTTTTACTGGACTCGCCCACTGAGTAATTGGATTATGGGGGTGAGCATCAATGGTGTTTGGTATCGAGAAGAATTGACTAATTTGCCTCCACTGGATTGGCTAACTACTTTCGGGCGACAAGCTACCCTAGGAATCCCATTATTTATCTTACTGCTGTTCCTTATAGCTCGATTGATTATTAGAGGCGGAGATGCTCTTAGCGACTTTTTGATTGGGCAGTGGAGAGAAAAACAATCACTCAAACGCTATACTGTACGTGCTCCCACTTTGATGAGAGCCGTCAAAAGTTGGCTGAGAGTCCTAGTTTACCTATTGCTGGGGGTAATTATTCTCTATCATTTGCATCGGTTAGGTACTATTACTCAAGTTGTGGCAGTCTTTCTCGGCTTTTTCAGTTTTGCTATTTCCCTAGCTTCTCAGGACTTGCTCAAAGATCTAATCGCAGGGTTGCTCATTCTATGGGAAGATCAGTATGCGGTGGGAGATGTTGTGGTTATTGGAAATCAAGATGGGTTAGTAGAAAGGATTACCCTGAGAGTTACTCAATTGCGAAATCTTGATGGCGAGTTAATTACTATTCCTAATCGCTCAATTGAAATAGTGCGAAATCTCTCTAGTGATTGGTCACGGGTGAATTATGCTATTGAGGTAGGCTATGATGCTGACGTGGATGTTGCTTTGAAAGTCATTGAAGCAGTGGCTCAACAAATTTATGAAGATCCCCAATGGGAAGAACTGATCTTAGAAGCACCAGAAATATTGGGAGTAGAGAATATTTCCCACACGGGTCTTTTAATCCGATTGCTTATTAAAACATTACCACTACAACAATGGTCTGTAGCTAGGGAATTTCGCCGCCGTCTGAAGAAGGCTTTTGATGAGCAGGGTATTAATGTAGGTGTTCCACAACAAATGATGTATATTAATCAATACGCCGAAAAGAGTTTTAAGTAAAATTACTTAATTTCCCAAATAATGTATTTTTTTAGACATTATAGCATCGAGTAACTTATAGTAATCTCAAGTAATAAAAGAGTTTGAAACCCCTATTTTCTCATTACCCCCCTGAATGCTTACCTTTATTTTGAAACTGATAAAGGTATCCAAGACTTAGAAATCAACCTCAATTCTGTAATTATTCTCCCAGAAGATGACGGTATTGATGAGATGGGAATTCTTCCCGAGAGAGTCAGTCAACAACTTGACCAAACCCAACAATTAATTAGAGAATGTGCCGAATATACCCTCAATTCCTTTAAAAATTTTGCCTCTGCTGAAGTAAAGATTCATCCACCACAAGTAAATGAGTGATAAAGATGCGAGGGTCTCTTGCTGCTGCTTAACTAGGTAAATTCCCTTCTAACCACTCACCTCCCCAGGCGACTAATTTTTCTAGGGTATGCACTTTCCACACCCTAGCGGTTTTATCGGCTGAAGCCGTGAGAATCTGGCTACCATCGGGGCTAAATTGAGCATTAATTACCTGGTCTTGATGACCAGAAAGAGTAGCTAACAGGTCCCCAGATTGAGACCACACTTTGGCGGTTTTATCGGCTGAAGCCGTAACAATCAGGCTGCCATCGGGGCTAAATTGGGCATTATATACCTGGTCTTGATGACCAGAAAGAGTAGCTAACAGGTCCCCCGATTGTGACCACACTTTGGCGGTTTTATCGGCTGAAGCCGTAACAATCAGGCTGCCATCGGGGCTAAATTGGGCATTATATACCGGGGATTGATGACCAGAAAGAGTAGTTAACAGGTCCTCGGATTGTGACCACACCTTGGCGGTTTTATCTCTTGAAGCCGTAACAATCAGGCTGCCATCGGGGCTAAATTGGGCATTATATACCCAGTCTTGATGACCAGAAAGATTAGCTAACAGGTCCCCCGATTGTGACCACACCCTAGCGGTTTTATCGGCTGAAGCCGTAAGAATCTGGGTGCCATCGGGGCTAAATTGGGCATTATCTACCCGGTCTTGATGACCAGATAGAGTAGTTAACAGGTCCCCCAATTGAGACCAGACCTTGGCGGTTTTATCGGCTGAAGCCGTAACAATCAGGCGGCCATCGGGGCTAAATTGGGCATTTCTTACCCAGTCTTGATGACCAGAAAGAGTAGTTAACAGGTTCCCGGATTGTGACCACACCCTAGCGGTATTATCGGCTGAAGCCGTAACAATCAGGCGGCCATCGGGGCTAAATTGGGCATTATTTACCCGGTCTTGATGACCAGATAGAGTAGTTAACAAATCCCCGGATTGAGACCACACCTTGGCGGTTTTATCTCTTGAAGCCGTGAGAATCAGGCGGCCATCGGGGCTAAATTGGGCATTATTTACATAGTCTTGATGACCTGAAAGAGTAGCTAACAGGTCCCCCGATTGAGACCACACTTTGGCGGTTTTATCGGCTGAAGCCGTAACAATCAGGCTGCCATCGGGGCTAAATTGGGCATTATTTACCCAGTCTTGATGACCCGAGAGAGTAGCTAACAGGTCTCCCTCTCTTGACCACACTTTGGCGGTATTATCTCCTGAAGCCGTAACAATCAGGCGGCCATCGGGGCTAAATTGGGCATTTCTTACCCAGGATTGATGACCGGAAAGAGTAGCTAACAAATCCCCGGATTGTGACCAGACCTTGGCGGTATTATCTCCTGAAGCCGTAACAATCAGGCTGCCATCGGGGCTAAATTGGGCATTAATTACCCGGTCTTGATGACCTTTTAGAGTTTTAACCTTTTTAGGTAAATTGTCATAAATACTATTAAGTGCCAGAATCGGACTAGCCGCAGGATAAGTTCCATTTTTTTGTTGAAGAGGAAGTAATTCTTTTCCTGCTTTAACTGCCGTTAATAATGCTTGTGTTGGTTGATGATTATTGAGATGATTTAAAGCTTTTACTCCTAAACGTTCAAGTTTAGTGGCAGTTTGTGCATTTTTCAGGTCTTGCTTAGCTATAGCGATATTCTGATTTAATTTTTCTAATTCTCGAATCTTTCCTTTCTCATACTCATCACTTCTGTGATAAAAGTCTTCTGCTTCTTGGGGATAGCGTAAAAAAGGACGTAACTTCTCCCATTCCCTTCTCACTTGCGCTAATAACCCTCCCATGATTAAATTATTCTCATCAGGATTATTTAACCATTCTTGCCTTTGTTCTTCTAATCTTTCCTCTAAACGTCGTAATTCTCGGTTTTCTTCTCGCCACTTAGTAAAAGTATTCCACCCTTCTATTAAGGCTTCATGAACTAAATCCACCCAACCCCCTTGATGATTAATGGCTGTGGTCTCATCTTTGGAGTTAGACTTGGTGTATACATCGCTGTCTGTGACTAATAATCTTGCAGACACTAGGCCATATTTACCATCAATAAGTTTATTTAACTCTTTTTGCTGTTCGGAGTCATTCTCCAGGATATTTAATAATATCTCTTTGGGGACTCTTTCTCTAGTATCTTTTTCTTGGTTGGCAGTACGAATTAAACGCAGAAAAATTAACTTTATCCATTGTTTTTCTAATTCTGTGCGTTGTGTTTGGGGTGAATCTTGATAATAATCCCTATACTGATATACTTTTTCTGCATATAGATTCAAGACTTGGTTTAAACCTGTTTTTTTTGGCTGTGTATCTTTTTCTTCTACAGTTCCCAATTTTTGGTAAGCTTCTTTGGTTAACTTCTGGTTATTTTTATCCCGCTTTTCCCACAATAGGGTTAAGGCAAACTCTAATAACGGTAAAAAGTTCTCTTCCTCACTCACATCTTCTAATAATTGCGCTAATAAACTCGCTTCAATATCAAATCCTTGTTTTTCTGCTGGTTTAACAATAATCTCTTCTATATCCTCAGTCTCTAAGGGTGGCATATAAATCCCTTGATTTTGAATAAGATAATGCCATGACTGATATTTTAAACATCGGTGGATAAAATCAGCCCGCATAGTGGTTACAATCACTAATGATGATTTATCTTGCCTATCTATTTGAGTAATTAAATCTAGAAATCGCTTTCTATCTTTTTCACTCCTGCAAACTGTAAAGATTTCCTCAAATTGGTCAATAAATAAGAAGTAACGCTGAGAATTAGGTAAAGCAGCAATAATATCTCCTATTCCCTTGTTTTCATTCTCAATAATCTCGTTTAATTCTTCTTCATCTAGACTTACTCTCTCCCTAAATACTCCTCTTAATCCCTCTAGCGGTTTCATCCCTGGCTTGAGGGTAGGTAAAATACACCAAGTTTGACTTTCTTTCTCTAACCATGTCATTACTCCTGCATAAATTACCGAAGATTTACCACTTCCCGAAGGTCCAATAAGGGGAATAATGTTATATTCATCCAAGGCTTGTTTAATATCTTCTGTTAATCCCTTTCTCCCATAGAAAAATACCTCACTCTCTCGGGTAAATACATTTAATCCCTGATAAGGACAAATTATATTTCCCTGGTTATCTCTGATTGGTTCAATTTCTAAAACTTCTTCTGCTTTCTCAAGGGGATGTTTAACTAAAACTATGGCCTCTCCTATCCCCATTCTTAATGGGGTTGGCAATTTTCCTCCAATTTGACTACTAACAAACTCAAAAAGGCGATCGCCACTTATCTCCCCTTTACTATTAACATTATCTTGGGATAAACCGTCAATAATTGCCCCTGAAAAAACACTATGTTCATCTTTTCTGATGCTTTTTGCTGTTTCCGTTGAACGACAAGCGGTTATTAGATAATAATTCTTTCTGTGGTTAAATGTTGTTAAACTCTCTCTCATTAATTGAGATTCAAGATGAGATTCAAGATATTCACCACTATGACAACAATCTAATAACACCACCAATTCACTTAAATTGGCTTTGTCAATCAAATAATCTAAATCTTTGAGAGGAAACCCATTTTTTTGTTCAATAATCTGATTCTTCTCAACTTTCACCTGACAATCGGAAGTGGCTAAATATCCTATTGGTCTTTCTAGGCGATCGCTTAGAATAAACCCATGTCCTGTCAAATAGATTAAGCTTGGCCTTCCCTCAGCTATTTCTAAAAATTCCTCTATTTGCTTATACAATTCATCTACTGTTACCTTTGCTGCTTTCATTTCATAATCTGCTGTCTCAGGATTTCCCTGATGAGGTAATCTGGTTATCTGATAATCCCCATATTTGTGTAGCAATTGAGCAATATGCTCTGCATCCTGAGTCGTTTTAGGAAGGGGAGGAAAACAATCATATTCAGGAATGGCAATAATGAGAGCAAACTTTGTCATAGTAGACTAGATGTTAGTTTACAAACAGAGCTATAAATTCACCTATATTTTAACACCATACCACAAACTTTCACTGAACAGACAAGACATACAATTACTATGACTAGGCAAGAACTTTATTTTGAAACTGATAACACTTGGTAATTGTGGGAAAAAAGATACTTTTTTTCCTTGACAATTATTTAGTCATTTAGCTATAATATTCGTAACGGGGAGCTCGGCCATAACGTAGTATAAAATAATAATAAAATACTAAAAATGAGGGCGATCGCATTAATTCTTGAACTCATTACTTCAAAACTTCTTTCACTTCAAGACTTCAAGACTCCAAAACCCATTACTCCAAAACTCCAAGACTTCAAGACTTCTTACTTCAAGACGTCTTACTCATTACTCATTACTTCAAGACTCATTACTCATTACTTCAAGATTCATCCACCACCAGTAACATTAGGTATAGATGCAAGATCTGAGTAAGGGGGGCTAGGGGCAGGGCTGTTTTGTTCTTGACAAAGAAAATGGCGAGGAGAAGCACCGGAGCACGGGAGCACCGGAGCAGGGAGAGGGGGTGCAATAAACTTACTCAAAATTGCCAGCGAAAGCGGAGAGCGCCAAGAGAGGCTGTTTTGTGGTCAATAATCTTGAGTTATTGGGAGGCGCTCTCCGCCACTTCACAAGTTATTTGTGACCCCAAACCATTAACTGGTAAAGGCTGGCAATTTTGAGCAGGTTTTCTCTCGCGGATTTTTTACTAATAATAAATCACCTTTTTTCTAATAATAGAAAAATTTTGTTAGCTGCAAACTAACCCGTTCACCCAATCACCCTACACCCTAACCCCCTCCATTTTCTTTTGGGAGAAGTCATATTGAGATTGAAATTAAGTGTAAATTTTAGGATTTATTATTCTTAGCGATCGCCTATGATAAGTTTTTTAACTATATAGTTATTAATTGAGTATACTAAGTAAACTATAATTAGATTAATGTTCATTTTGATTGTGCATCAAGTAACTACTCAAAGATATTAACAAAACGGAAAAAGAAATATAAACAATATCTAAATTATGCTTAATCTCTAAGGTAATCATTTTCTTAAATAGACTAACAATAAGGGGCATATTTCTCCTCTAACTCTCGGTGTACGATCTCGCTTAGAAATTACTGAGGTGATGGAGTTATATTCTTAACTGATGTTACTTTATCTACCGCTTCTAAAAATCTACTCAAATTTACTCAAACAGCAAAATAAGACAGAAA
>NZ_JALKVM010000417.1:0-5123 GCF_057440575.1 Johannesbaptistia floridana | reverse complement strand
GAACAAATATTTTTGCTAACTGCACACCACGTAAAATATCCAGCCAGGCGATCGCCTATTTCTTATTAACAGCCTAAAAGTCTTATGTAGATTTATAAAATTATGGTGCATTACACGCAGGTTAACGCACCCTACTAAACTATAAACTTATTTCTTATTAACAGCAGAACGTATCCCGCTATATTGTGTTATCGTAAAATTCAATTCCCTGTTTTAATACCTTTTTCATTGTCATGGCTAAGTTAGTTTTTTTAGGATCTGGTTCAGCTTTTACACTAGGAACTGATAATTTCCAGTCAAATATGTTTTTAATTAGTGATAATGGGGAAAAACTACTCATTGATTGTGGGGGAGATATTCGATTTTCTCTCAATGCCGCTTCTTTTACTCATCGAGATGTCACTGATATCTATATTAGTCATCTTCATAGCGATCATATTGGGGGACTAGAATATATTGGTTTTAATTCTAAGTTCGATCCTAAGTGTAGTAAACCAAAATTATATTTAAGTGAAACTATTAGCAAGAAAATCTGGGACAGTTTATCCGGTGGCATGGGTTATCTACAAGGAGAAGAAGCTAATATCGATACTTTTTATAATATTCAAGCTATTGGTAGTGAAAACTATTTTTACTGGCAAAATATTAAACTAAATTTAGTTAAAGTTATTCATGTTGATGCTAAAACAGCTATTATGCCTAGCTATGGATTATTTTTTCAAGTAAATCAAAAAAACATATTGATAACCACAGATACTCAATTATGTTTAAATGTTTTAGAACCATATTATAAACTTGCGGATTTTATCTTTCATGATTGTGAAATATCTACTTTTCCTACAGGAGTACATTCACATTATCAAGAACTTGTAAATCTTTCAGGGGAAATCAAAGCAAAAATGTGGCTATATGGTTATCAACCCCTTCCTCTTCCAAATGCAAAAAAAGATGGTTTTCTTGGTTTTGTGAAGCGAGGAGATGTTTTTAAATTTTAGTTTAATTACTATAGGTCATCAAGAGCATGTTAGAAAAGCTTAATACCACAAGAATATTCATAGGTCAAACAGAAGCTGAAACAGAAGATAAAGCAGAAATTCCTATAGATGAGATAATTTCATTAGTTGTTTTAGCGGTCTTATTATATTTTGTCTCTAAATACATTAAAAAACTACTCATTAACATATTATCTAAAAATCTTGAACTAGGAATTAGAGACGCTATAGCTAGTCTAATAAGTTATGGTATTGCCGCTTTATTTTTTATCATTATTGTTCAAAATATATTAAAAATTGATTTATCTGCTTTAGCCTTTCTCGGTGGTGCGATTGGTATTGGTATTGGTTTAGGATTACAAGATTTGATCAAAAACTTTTTTAGTGGGTTGAGTTTTTTATTAGAAGGAAATGTCAAAATAGGTAACTTTATTGAAATTGAAGGACAAGAAGGAGAGGTTGAAAAAATCTCTACTCGTTCTACTATAATTAGAAAAATAGACGGTACTCGCGTAATTATCCCTAATAGTCAGCTAGTAGAAAACAAAGTAACTAACTGGAGTTATGAAAGTCCAATTAAAATCAACATTGATATAGAATTGGATGGCGATGCAAATATTCTGTTAATTACCACAACTATTTTAGAAGCGGTATATCAAGAAAACAATGTTTTAAAATATCCTCAACCACAGGTTTTTTATCTTGGCATTGGTGATAGCAGTCTTAAATTTAGAGTCTGGGTATTTATAGAAACTAGTAATTTAATGCAAAAAGAAAAAATTAAAAGTAATTTACAGTTTGCCTGTGAGTACTATTTACGCCAGAAAAAAATTAAGCCTCCAACTCCTCATAGAATTATTTGGTTAAGAGAAGATCAAGAATATTTAAAAGAACAGGAAGAAAATAGAATTATCTCGTTAATAGAAGATCAAAAATATTTAAAAGAACAGGAAGAAAATATTAATAACTCTTCTCTTATTACTTTACTGGATCAAGTAACTTATTTCAAAAGCTTTAATGAAATAGAGTTGAGACAATTAATTGAATTAGGTTATCACCTGACTAAACAAGCTGGTGAGTTTCTTTTTCATCAAAATGAAGATGGAGATGCTTTTTATATTCTTCTTGATGGTGCGGTAGAAGTAATTATTAATGGCGATTGCAAAAAAGTATTGCCACCTGGTAGTTTTTTTGGAGAATTATCTCTACTACTAAATATTCCGAGAACAGCAGGAATTAAAGCTCAAAAAGACGCTAGTTTCTTTTGTATCAATTGCAATAATTTTGCTAAATTGCTCCAAAACAGACCTAATTTAAAAGCAGAAATAGATAAGCAACTAGAGGAAAACAAGAATAAACCAGAGGTAATAGAGGCATACAAAAAAGCAAAAGCTGAAGGAACTAGTACATCTCAAAATTTGCTCGATTGGATGAAAGAACGCTTTAATGATTTATTTAAATGATATTACTACAGTCTAATAAGTAGTCTAATAAGTAGGGTGCGTTAGCCCGCCAAGGGCGTAACGCACCGAATCAAATTGATATGAGCAATAAATATTTTTTCTAACGGCGCCGGGTATAACGTATCCCGCAGGCGATCGCTTATTTCTACACGAGAGAGTGAGTATTATCATTGCCTCTTTACCTAAAAGTCTTATGTGGTTTATAAAATTATGGTGCTTTACTTAGACCAAAGCACCAGAACAAAAGACCAGTAGGGTGCGTTAGCCCCTAAAGGGCGTAACGCACCGAATCAAATTGATCAATGAATATTTTTTCAACTGCGCACTACGTAGTCGCTCTGCCAGGCGATCGCCTAGTTAGATCAAATCCGTTTAATTATATATAACCAGAGATAATATTACTGCATATATTGCGGTGCGTTACACGTCGTTAACGCACCCTACAATTTACTTATATTTTCCTAGAAAGCTAGGTTAAAAATCTGGTGTGCAGACAAGTTAAACTGAGGAAAAGTTGGGGAAACAATGACAGTATTTTCCGTAAAGGTCGTCATCTGATACTCCTCGTCCACTAAATAACAAACAAAAAATGTAGGTTGCTTGGGGTTGCCAATCAACTTTCTGGGACCCCATGCCGCATAATCCACAATCCAATACTCCTGGATACCCATCTCTTCATAATCTCGCAGTTTATTGTAGTAATCGTCACGCCAATTCGTTGAAACCACCTCGACGATTAATTTAACTGACTCAGAATTTTGTATAATTGATTCGCTCTCCCAGCGAGATTCCGCCCCCATAACTTCTTGGTTTAGCACGATGATATCGGGTTCATAACCTGAGTTTTCCCGTTTGGGTTTGACAATTGACTCTCTAGGAATCGTCCAAATACCCCCTTTGCCCATCTGCCTAATGATTATCAATAATTGCTCGATTAGAGAACCGGTTAAATTTGAATGTTTCCCTTTAGGCTTGGGCATTTCAATAATGACTCCATCATGCAGTTCATATCGGACTTTTACGTTGTTGGGATACCAGCTTATAAATTCATCAAAGCTGTATAGTTTAGCTTCGGTTTTGGCATGAATCATAGAAGATTTAGAGAGTAATTTTAGAGTTCGTGTTTAAATAAAATTAGTTAATTTAGTAGGGTGTGAACCGCAAAGGAGCACGTAACGCACCAGATTGTACAGAGAAGCGAGAAGGAAAAGAGGAAAGTATAAAAATTATTGTAACTAATTAAACTGATTTGATGTGAAGACGAGATAATTAACTTGTGCGTTACACACAGGTTAACGCAACCTACTAAACTACTATTTAAATAACTTTTAAAACTAGGCAAAAACTCCATTTTTTGTTGCCATTTTCAAGTTCCTACGAAAGAAACTTTCACAAGTTCAATGCTTAGTCACTTAACCTCAAATCATTCTTATCATATTACTACTCGTTGTAATAACCGTGAATTTCGGTTGACTCGTTTAGAAAGCCGCCAAATCCTTCTTTATATTCTCAAAAAAGCCATAATCAAATACGATTTTCAGCTTTATTGTCTCTGTATCATGTCTAATCATATTCATTATTTAATTGAACCGAAAAAGCGAGAAGACATACCGAACATTATGCACTATATCAATTGGTATTCGGCGATGTGCTTTAATCGAATGTTAAATCGTACAGGACATTTTTGGGAAAAAAGATACCATCAAACCTCTTTTCCTAATACTGATATTAGAAGAGGTTTAAACACTATTAGATATATTCATGCTAATCCCCAAACTGCGGGAATGCAAAAAGGTTTTTTCTATGATTTTAGCAATTATGGAGTATACGAAAGATTAGGGGATGATGGTTTAACTACATGGCATCCGGCTTTTTTAAGTTTGGGGGAAGATTTAGAAGAATGTGCTAGAAAATATCGCAAATTTTGTTATCAATATCAGCCACCAGAAAAGTCCCACAAGAAATTTTATTGGGGTAGTAATTTATTACCTAAATTAACTCGTAGAAACAAGGCAACTAAAACTAAAAGAAAGAAAACTGAGAAACAAAAAAAAGCTGAGGTTGAGGCTAAACGACTTTATCAATACTGGCAGGAAAATAACCCTGAAGTAGTGGAAGTAGCAGAAAAATTTATTTTAGCTAACTGCTATAACCCTAAGTATGTTGAGGAATATCTTGCTAATTATTACTGAGTTACAAATTATCACAAGGGATTGGTGTGTCTAAATTACTTTTATCTTTGAGGTTTTGGTATATTTTAATACACTTTTTCAGGGTTGGTAGTTGATATTCTTTGGATTTTACCAATACAGTTATGTTTTTTGTATAATGCAAAGAATATCTCTAACAGGTAATGAAATCCTCAAACCCTTATAAAATCGTACAGATGAAATTTATATAAACATTTATGGATCCTCTAAGTCCTTTATCTGCTATAGTCTAGAGAAGAGAAAAGAGATAAATCTCACCCACCGACACCACAAAAGACCAATCGACACTAACTCGCTCAAATCCACCCACAAACGACAGGGGTAATATCCCCGGGTTTTAGGGTTTCCTGTATACCAGCCGACTTGTTCCGCCACCGCCTTATAGCTTTCATCATCATATTTGTCTAGTTTACCACCTTTTTCTAAATAAATTTGTTTTTGCACAGAAAAGCCATATT
>NZ_JALKVM010000416.1:0-5162 GCF_057440575.1 Johannesbaptistia floridana | reverse complement strand
AAAAAGTCCCCCTTGGTAAGGGGGATTGAGGGGGATCTTATCTGAGGCGATCGCCTACTGCTATAATTAAACGGACATGATATAACGCAAAAGTTAATTATTTTGTGAACACAGACAGCCTTGGTGCGTTACGCGCTCCAGGCGAAGTTCGCACACTACTAATACTACAAACTCTTGGTAAAAAACCTACCCCTATGAGCTCTCCCTTGTAACTCAGTAGACTAAAAAACACGCTTATTAGCATTAAGAACTTTGTTTAAAAGTTTTTTAATTCTTGAAACTGTTGATTTTGCTGATCTATCTTCCAAGCCAAAGAATTACAAACTAAGTCACACAACTCAAACAAAAAAGGATTAGAAATTTGGTAAAAAACATTAATACCTTGTTGTTCACGGCTAACTAATCCTGCTTGATTAAGAATTTTTAAATGCTTAGAAACATTAGCCTGTCCTAAACTCGTAGCTTCAATAATTTCAGAAACATTTTTAGGGCCTGATTTAAGGCTACACAGAATACTGATCCGACTTTCTTCAGCTAAAACCTTGAAAAAATCAGCCATTAAAGAAACAGCCACGGGAGACAGATGGAGAGATTCACTTTTATTTACGACATTCATTTTCTACTTTTCCTTCAATTTAAACTTCTTAATACTATCTTGCCTCAACACTATTCTTCGTGGCTTAAGTATAATAAGCATTATAATAATTAAAATCAACTATCGCTAAATCTTAACTTTAATCAACCTTGCTGGAGTTACTGCAAAAAATTAGAGAAGTTATCGCTCGGTGGTGGTCTGAGTTTACTCTTCAGACTAAACTAATGGCCGCCGCTACCCTCGTTGTGTCTTTGGTGATGAGTGGTTTGACCTTTTGGGCAGTAAATACCATTCAACAGGATGCTCGTATCAATGATACCCGTTTTGGCAGAGATCTCGGTCTGTTGTTGGCGGGTAATGTTACTCCCTTAATAGCTGATAATAACTTATTGGAAGTTGCTAATTTTTCTAGCCGTTTTTACACAAGCACTTCAAGCGTGCGCTATATTCTCTACGCTAATGAAGAAGGGAAGATTTTTTTCGGAATTCCTTTTGCTGATTCTGAGGTACGTAATTCTCTAAAAATTGAAAAAAGAATTCAAATTCCCCCAAATTATGCTAAAAATTCCGAGGAGCCATTTATCAGGCAACATTTAACCCCCTACGGAGAAATTACTGATGTTTTTGTGCCATTGACCCACGAAAATAAATATTTAGGAGTATTAGCTATCGGGATTAATCCTAACCCAACAGTGGTAGCCTCTTCTAATTTGACTAGAGATGTGACTATCGCTGTATTTATTTCAATTTGGGCTATGGTAATTCTTGGTGCTGTTTTTAACGCTTTAACCATTACTAAGCCTATTAAAGAATTGTTAGTGGGAGTTAAGAATATTACCGCAGGTAATTTTAAACAACGGATTGATTTACCTCTAGGAGGTGAGTTAGGAGAATTAATCTTAAGCTTTAACAAAATGGCTGAAAGATTAGAACGTTATGAAGAACAAAATATAGAAGAATTAACCGCAGAAAAAGCTAAACTAGAAACTCTAGTTTCAACTATAGCCGACGGCGCCGTTCTTATTGATACTGATTTAAAGGTAATGTTAGTTAATGCCACGGCGCGGCAAATTTTTGACTGGGAAACTCTGCCTCTCCTCGGCGAAAGTATCCTCGAACATTTGCCCTCAGAATTAAGTTTACAGTTATATGAACCTTTGAATCAACTCATTGCTAAAAAAACTAGTTCTCATAGTGATTTCCACAATCAAGAAGATTTGCCTACAGAAATTGATACCGAAGGTGCGGGATTCACGATTACTCTTAATCAACCAAATAAAAGAAGTTTAAGGGTACTTCTAACTCAAGTATTAGACCAGTATCGAGAAACCGTTAAAGGTATCGCGATGACAGTACAAGATATAACTCGTGAAGTAGAACTAAATGAAGCTAAGAGTCAATTTATTAGTAATGTTTCCCATGAACTGAGAACTCCTTTGTTTAATATTAAATCATTTATTGAAACTTTGTTTGAGTATGGAGAAGATTTAAATGAAAATCAAAAACGGGAATTTTTAGAAACGGCTAATCACGAAACAGACCGATTGAGTCGTTTAGTTAATGATGTTTTAGATTTATCACGGCTAGAATCCTCAAAAATTTATCATTTTGAAGCTGTTAACTTGGAACAGCTTATTGATCAAACTTTGAGAACTTATCAACTCAATGCTAAAGATAAAGGTGTTAAATTAACTCAAGAAATAGAACCGGATTTATTGCGGGTTTGGGGTCACTATGATCTCCTGTTACAAGTATTAACTAATTTAGTAGGAAATGCTCTAAAATTTACTCAATCGGGAGGGAAAGTAACTATTCGTGCCTATAATTTGTACAAGAAAACTGAAGAATATCAGTCTAAACCTATGGTTCGTGTGGAAGTATCTGATACAGGAATAGGCATCGATACAGAAGACCAAGCGGCAATTTTTGATCGCTTCTTTCGGGTAGAAAATCGAGTACATACCCTTGAAGGTACAGGGTTAGGCTTATCAATTGTTAAAAATATTATTGATAAACATAACACTACTATTAATTTAATTAGTGAAGTTGGTATTGGCACAACTTTTTGGTTTGATTTAGTTGTCTATCCTAGAGAAAATGCTGAGAAAACAACTAAATAAATCTAGGGATGAAGTTGATTAAAAAATATCAGCAGGATCTGCATCTTCGAGTTTTTTTATAGCTAAGATACCTGCAATTAAACACATAATCAAGGTGAGACTAAAGACAAACAAGGTTCTCATGGTAGTCATCGATATGGGTAGGAGAGTAGCATGTTTTACTATTTTATATAAAATTGCAGAGAGTAAAAAGCCAGGTATATAACCCATCATTGATAATAATAAGGATTCTTGGGCTACTGTAGACCAGAAATATGTTTTATTGAAGCCTATCGCCATCAGGGTGGCATATTCACGTAAATGATCGCTAACATCGGTATAGAGGATTTGATATACTACCACTATGCCGACGATTAAACCCATAACTACCCCCACTCTAGAAGCTAAAATGAGTGAACAGCAACAAGGTATTAGTATTCGTACCTATGAATATGTACACACTGTCAGTTTTGAAGAAACAAATTTAGTGGGTAATGTATATTATGCCAATTATGTTCGCTGGCAG
This sequence comes from Johannesbaptistia floridana, assembly GCF_057440575.1. Lineage (NCBI taxonomy): Bacteria > Bacillati > Cyanobacteriota > Cyanophyceae > Chroococcales > Cyanothrichaceae > Johannesbaptistia > Johannesbaptistia floridana. The sequence continues at coordinate 1,942 of NZ_JALKVM010000416.1, read as the reverse complement.
GGTCGCACTCGCGAAATGTTTTTAAAAGACCACGCACCGGAAATTTTACAAGATTTGGCTCAAGGATTAGCCTTAGCTACTGTGCGTGTTTCCTGTGAATACTTCTCAGAATTATTCGCCTTTGACCAAGTAGCAATCAAAATGCGTCTAGGGGAAATGACACAAAATCGCATTACCATGATTTTTGAATACTGGCGCCTTAATCCTGATGGAGAAGAATTAGTCGCTCGTGGTGAACAACAAACCGCTTGTATGAATAGGGTTGGTGAAAAATTATTACCAACCCCCATACCTCCTGCTTTAAAAGCCGCTTTACAACTTTATAGCTCTACGCATTATGGCGTGTGATATCAAAATAAATCTCTTTCCCCCCTTTTTCAAGGGGGGTTAGGGGGGATCAAAATTTCCTAATGTCAACAAGCACTGCTATATCAGTAAATTTTTGAGAGTAAATGTATGTCTAAAAAACAAATTGTCTTGTTGATAATTCTCATGACTTGGACTACTTGGCTAGTGATTCTCGGCATCACTCAAGCTTGGTACTATTTAAGCAATTATTGGCAAATTGCTGTAACTATGCTCTTTGGCTCAATGATTGCTGGTGGTACCAGTTTAGGAGGAGGGGCAGTGGCTTTTCCTGTTTTTACTAAATTGCTACATATCTCTCCTACCGAAGCTAAATTATTTTCTTTAGCCATTCAAAGTGTGGGTATGACTGCTGCTTCTGTGAGTATTTGTTTAACTAAAATTAAGGTCCAGTGGCGCTTTATTTTCTGGAGTAGTTGTGGCGGTATTATCGGTATTTTTTTGGGGTTGAAATTTTTGAGTAACTATTTACCTCCTGATGTGGTGAAAATGTGTTTTACTACTATGTTATTCAGTTTTGGCATCACTTTGTTAATAGTTAAACACAATTTTAACCCACAATCTGCACCCATAATTCAATTTAATTTTAGAGATAACTTTTTTCTGTTTTTCTTAGGTTTAGTGGGAGGCTTAATTACTAGTTTCATTGGTAATGGTATAGATATATTGCTATTTTCTGCGATGATTTTAATGTATAAACTAGACGAAAAAATAGCTACTTCTACTTCTGTGGTGATTATGGCTATCAATGCTTTAGCTGGGTTTATTATACAATTACTGTTTATAGATAAATTGCCAGAAACTGTTTATAGTTATTGGTTAGCTGCTATACCAGTAGTAGTTTTTGGCGCTCCTTTTGGAGCAGTTTGTTGTAGTAAAATGACTCGACAGACTATTATCAATATTCTGTTGTTATTGATTACCTGTGAGTTTATTACTTCTATTTTGTTAATACCAATGAAACCCATTATTTTAATTACATCTGCAATAGTTTTAGGACTGTTTTCAGGCTTTAATTATTGGATGTATCAAACTTCTCGTAGAAATTTTCTCTAAACTGACCACAATTTTTAACTTGCACATTTTTAAATTCTTACTGAGTAAAAGATCTGACATTCCACCACAGCAAAATATGAGTATCAATAATAATCATGAGTTTGTGGAAGAATCAGTGAAAATTTCCCAGTCGGATTCGTCAAAAATTGGTGCATAAGGATCAACATCAGGCTTATATACTTGATACTTAATTACATTTTCATCGTCGGATGTTGTCGGTTTGGGATTAATGGATGTTTTAATAACGTTAATAATAGCATTGTGAATCAGTTCATCAACATCTAATCCTGTTATGACAGATGCTTGATACAGAGATTGTATTTCTTGGGGAGTTAAGTTGATATTAATAACCATTGCTAACAAATCCTGACGAAGGTTTTAATTTTCAGTATAAATAATTTCGATTCTTCCTGATTTGTAACGGTATTGTCAAGTTAACCACCAAAGAAAGCCCCGTCAACTCAGACCGCTTCTAAAAATCTACTCAAATTTACTCAAACAGCAAAATAAGACAGAAAAA
>NZ_JALKVM010000415.1:0-5188 GCF_057440575.1 Johannesbaptistia floridana | reverse complement strand
TATATAATTAAATATTGATGCAAATCCTTAAAAACCCTCTTTCTCCCCCTCTCCCGTGCTCCGGTGCTCCGGTGCTCCGGTGCTCCCCCTCTCTCCCCTCTCACCTGTTGGCCTATTTCTGTACTTTTGTATTTGCGTGCAAGATATGAGTTAACTGAAACTTCTTAAAAAAGTTACAATTAGAATGTCAGTAACCACTATTGCATTGATAAAGTCTCAAAGTTGTTCTACTATTGATGTCGGCTAAAGAGCAAGATCTTAGGCGAAAGAGAAATGAACTTTTTCTGAGGTTAATTTAGTACATAAGTTCTGGTGCTTTGATATGAGGTTAGGATCAATTCTTTTACTTCAAAACTTCAAAACTTCAAAACTCCAAAACCCATTACTCCAAAACTCCAAGACTTCAAGACTTCTTACTTCAAGACGTCTTACTCATTACTCATTACTTCAAAACTCATTACTCACTATTCATCCACAACCAGTAACTTTGCTAAAGATGCAATATCTGAGTTTACCTAGCTATTCCACGAGATACTTATGAAGAATTCTTTTCTCGTCAATTTATTCAAGATGCTTTAGCTGAATATAAAATTAAGCTCTTAATTTTTGATTCTTTACAACAAGAGGTGATGTTATGGAAAGAATAAATTACTCTCAATTAATTCAAGACACTCTATCTCAACATTTAAGAAATGATGGTAATAATGACACAGAAATTCAACTTCTTTTTGATCAAGATCGTCATCATTATCAAGTTTTAAATATTGGATGGAAAAATCAAAAAAGAATTTATGGAGTTATTATTCATGTTGACTTAAAAGATGAAAAAATCTGGATCCAAAGAGATGGAACAGAAATAGGGATTGCTAATCAGTTAGTCGCTGCCGGAGTTCCCAAACATGATATTGTCTTAGGGTTTCATGCTCCTTATAAAAGGAAATTAACCGATTTTGCTGTTGGTTAAACCACATTTTATTAAATGATTGAAAGTGTCAGAACTGAGAACAAGTTTTTGGTAGCACTTTTGATTTTTGGTAAAATCAAACTAATTTGGTAAAAATCAAACTTTACCAACAAAGAGAGAGAATAGGAATTAATTATTTTGTGCGAGATACTCTTCTAAATCTTCTACTAATCGCGTCAAATCAGCTTCACTAGTCATACGAATCTTATCATCTCTGATAGTAACTAATACTTTAGCCGCAAAGGGACCAGCATAAATGTTTGGATTACAGAAGATTTCTACAAGAGTTTCACCTGTATGCCGATACTCCATGGGTTGATGACGTCGATCTGGTTTATTTTGATTGGCGATTAGTTTGAGAGTTTGCATTAATTCATTGATTTGAGCTTTTAATTTTAAAGCCGCTTCCAGTGTAAAGGGAAAAATAACCGAACCAGTAGCTAAATTAAGTCTAAATTGCGACATTCTTCAGATGTTGTGAACATTTATCTTTTGTTAAATATAGACTAAGAGATAAGAGTTATTAAGGTTACTTTATGAAAGTATTTGTAGCAGGTTCTACGGGAAAAACTGGAAAACGAATTGTAGAAGAGTTGGTTAGACGTGAAATAGAGGTAACTGCCTTAGTCCGTGATTTAGAAAAAGCAAAAGGAATATTACCCGAAGCAGTAGAATTAACTGTGGGAGATGTACTAAAACCAGAAACTTTGCGAGGGGCGATCGCTCCTTGTGATTTGGTTATTTCTGCCACTGGTGCGGCACCTAGTTTAGACATAACTGGTCCTTATTCCGTAGATTATGTAGGCACTAAAAATCTAGTTGATGTAGCTAAAGAGACTGGAATTAAGCAATTTGTGATGATTTCTTCTTTGTGTGTATCTCGTTTCTTTCATCCCCTCAATTTGTTTTGGTTAGTACTATATTGGAAAAAACAAGCAGAGATGTACTTACAAGATAGTGGTATACCCTACACGATTGTACGCCCTGGTGGTTTAAAAGAGGAGAATAATGATGAACCAATTCTAATGAAAGATGCCGATAGTCTTTTTGATGGCAGTATCCCTCGTCAAAAGGTAGCAAATGTGGCCGTAGAATCTTTGTTTAATGTATCAGCTCAAAATAAGATAGTAGAAATTATTACTAAGCCTGATGCTCCTTCTATGAGTTATGAGGAGTTATTTACTAAGGTTTAGAATATTTTTTGTTTGGCTCAAATGAGGTAAATTAGTTGACATACTCCTGACTATACTCTAGGAAATAGGCTTTGGAGTGTGTCAGTAACTAACAAGAATCAGTATAATTTTTGGGGTTAAGCGGAGATATGTGCGATCTCCCAAATAACTAAATAGAGTAATCAACTAGATAAATTTTTTGAATTGCTTAATTTCAGTTATTCTTTTACGATTCATAAAGATATCTAAATAATCATAAATTTAATTGAGTTATAATCACTATTTAAATGTGACCTAGGTTAAGTTGAAAGTAATTCAAAACATAGTAACATCAACTATTTATTTATGTGAGGAAATACTATGTCAAGTCAAAAAAAAGCCCAAAAGCTAATTATTAACTTAGTCGCAATCACAATAGATCCTAAGAGGGCTATAAAAGGATTAAGTATAGTTGTATTTCTTTGTCTATTTACTGTCTACACATTTATGCTGTTTAGTCCATTGGGTCTCATTTTTTTGCTTTTAACTATTTGGTTAGGTCAAAAAATTATACAGTATACAATAATTCCTGAGAAATGTATTTTTAATAAAAAGACTGGAAAGTTTACTTCTAAACAATTTCTTTTTCATAAAGACTATTTGCATCGAGATTTGTGGAGTGGTATGGCTAAATTTGAGCATGAACTAAAAAATATAAAAGATATAGTCATCTTACCTAATAAAGAAAGTCACCAAGCTTACTATGAGTATCTACTTTATAAATATCAAGTTAAAAACAAAAAAGTTTTACCCGGTATGGATTGGGGTTTTAGGGTAATGATTGATGGTCCTGGAAATGCTAATAATCAAGATAAGCAAGTAGAAATCAAGAAGAAAATTAACAATATACGTAATCCTCAACTTCGGGAAAAATCTGAGCAATTCATTGAGGAAATGAATAGAATTAAAGAGAAAAATAACCAAAATTATAGTCAAGAGAAAGATACAGATGAAGATCCAGAACTATTTTATATTTGTTTGCAACTAAATTTCTCAGAACAAAATTATTTTTTGCCTTTATCTCGTCAAGGTTTTGAAAATATTCCTAAGCTTGAAGCAATTGTGAAAGAGATTAAAGATTTTATCAACTTTTTTTAGTTTCAATCCCATATATCGCCGCCTGTATAAGGGTTTTTTGACCTGCTACTACTACTACTACTTTTTTTCTTGGGAATTTTAACTATTTTCTCACTATGGTCATGGCAACATTGACAATCATAAAATACTCTTTTTTTCCCTGCCGTCGAATCTGTAGCTGGTTCTAAAATTTTTTCAGTTACTTTAACAGTAACCTCTTGACAATGTTGACAGTCTGTAAATTTAGTTAAAGCTAAATTATAAACTCGCAAATGCAAGGTATTAGGATTAATATTGAGGTAACAGTGAGGACAGTGCCATCCTTCAAATATAACTGAACCTAACTTCTCAGCAATTTTTTGTGGTTTGTTCAGGAATTGTATTAACTTTTGTGGTTCAACTAATTCCATCCGTCTTTGGCAAAGTTCGCAATTGAATCTATGTAATGCAAAACCTAATTTATTGTTATCAAATAAGTAGGGCGGAATTATTCTACTTAACAAGCTACTTAAGATACTGCTAAAACAACTCGAAAAATATATAATAGAAGCAATAATATATTTATCGTTATAAGGAAGAACTGGAGAATCGGGATTGATTAAAGAATAGCTAATCATAACTGCAACTACAGGAAAAACTAGAAAATATTTAAAGGTGCGATAGAGCTTTTGATTTCCTGCGCTATTTAGGAATGTTATCCAGTTATGATTAACTAATGTTTTCATTTTTTTAAATCTATAAATGTATGTTGCTGCTGTTACTATAGATCCTAAAATAATTAATAGGAGAATTATTAGAAAAATATTTCCTATCATTTTCGCAACAACTGAATAAGTTATGGTGTCTGCTGATAAAAAACCTCCTATTGTTAAAAAGTAGAGGATAAAACTACCATTGATTACTAAAAAACAACAGCAAAATGTCGCCTTATATATTTTTTGGTCTAAAGGTTCATAATTGGGTAAACGAAAATAACCTATTGGAGGTAAAGATATATAAAATTTAGATTTATTTAGTTTTGTTAAGTAAATAATTATTGCGCCCACAAAGCACGCTAAAGATAAAATTAATGCTATTTTTGTCCCTTGTGAAAAATGTAAAATATTAACATTCATGACAAAATTCTTTGTGTCTACATAATATGATCATAACCTTAGAAATTGAACAAAAATATTACGATTCATAAACTTTTTACAAATCTATTTGCCCCTAAGTTTTTTAGTACAAATGTTCGAGGAAAAAGATGTGAGGCGATCGCGCGATCGCCTGTAGGTTGGATCACATCTTCCACCAGTACTTATGTACTAAATTAACCTCAGAAAAAGTTTATTTCTCTTTAGCCTAAGATCTTGCCCTGTCAACCAATTTTAAAGCGCGATCGCATTAATTCTTTAACTCATTACTTCAAAACTCATTACTTCAAAACTCAACCACCACAAGTAACTTTGGATAAAGATGCGAGGGTCTGAGTTGTCCACTTTCCCTCCTTGTCTACCTTGTCTTACTTTTACTACAAGCTCTTGGTAAAAAACCTACCCTTGCGGCAGGGCTGTTTCGTTCTTGACAAAGAAAATGGTGAGGAGGAGCACCGGAGCAGGGAGCTTCTGAGCAGGGAGAGGGGATTTTTTGCTAATAATAAATCACCTTTTTTCTAATAATAGCTAAAAAGAGCGTCAACTTTTGTGGTGTCTAGCTTCTAGCTTACGACAAAATTTTAGAACGAAACAGCCCTGACCCTTGCGGGGGGTTGGGGGGATCTGTAAATATAAATATTGTTAACACTACAACGCTCATTGCTATAATTGATTTTATTTTCAAAAAGCGATCTCCTGCAAGATCCCCACTGCCTTCGGTGCGCTCATCCGATAATATTATTATTCTGTAGTAGGGGCGCAAGGCTTGCGCCCTTGCTTCGGCTTGCGCCCTTGCTTCGGCT